>JASFRP010000019.1:0-13339 GCA_050114895.1 Gemmatimonadota bacterium | reverse complement strand
GACCTTCCATCGAATCTCCAACCCCTCCAGCGTACGGAACTGATACGCATTCGTCACCCGGATCTGCCCATCGGCCAGTTCCACCGGTTCCCCTCGGATGGACTGGTAGACCGCTTTGATCTCCCAATAGTGGGGATTGGGTCTCCGGTCGGGTTGCACCACCCCGTTGATGAGGAAATTCCCGTCGCTGGGGGTCCCCGGAGGACCGAAATCCCCGCCGTACCCCCAGATGCTGTCCCCCGCCTCCGT
The DNA here is from genome assembly GCA_050114895.1 of Gemmatimonadota bacterium. Taxonomy (GTDB): domain Bacteria; phylum Gemmatimonadota; class Gemmatimonadetes; order Longimicrobiales; family Gaopeijiaceae; genus JASFRP01. Next base: position 13,090 of record JASFRP010000019.1, on the reverse strand, counting down.
GACCTTCAGGAGCCCCTGGTCCACCCAGTCCCAGATGAACCCGCCCTGGAGGGCCGGATAGCGGTTGATGAGATCCCAGTAGTCGGCGAAGTTCCCGCCGCTGTTCCCCATGGTATGGTTGTACTCGCACATGATGAGGGGGCGTTCCGGGTTGGAGCTGGCGTACTCCTGCAGGTGCTGGAAGCCGGCGTACATGGGGACGTAGATGTCCGTGTTCCACTCCTGGAGGGCGCGTTCGTACTGAACCGGGCGGGTCTCGTCCCGGGCTTTGATCCACCGGTACCCGGCCTCGAAATTCACTCCGTTCCCGGCCTCGTTCCCCATGGACCAGATGATGACGGAGGGGTGGTTCTTGTCCCTTTCCACCATCCGCCGCATGCGCTCCAGGTGGGCCCCTTCCCATTCCGGGTTGTTTCCCAGCGTGACGTCCGGTCGATAACCCATCCCGTGGGACTCGATGTTGGCCTCGTCCACGATGTACAACCCGAACTCGTCGGCCAGGTCGTAGAAGTAGGGGTCCTCGGGGTAGTGGCTGGTCCGGACGGCGTTCATGTTCGCCGCCTTCATGAGAAGGAGATCTTCCCGCATCCGCTCCCGACTGATCACGTGGCCGGTGTAGGGGTCGTGCTCGTGGCGGTTCACACCCTTGACGACCAGGGGGACACCGTTGACGCGCAGGAGTCCGTCGCGGATCTCGACGGTACGGAACCCGATGCGTTGGGAGACGGTTTCCAGTGACTCCCCGGCATCGTCCTCGAGGGTCAGAAGGAGGGTGTAGAGGTTCGGAGTCTCGGCGGTCCAGGGGCGAACGGTACCCGGCTCCGGCTGAAGGGTGACCATCGTGTCGCTCCCCGGGTCGGGGATGGGCACCTGGGCCTCCGTGTGGGAGACGATGGACCCGGTGGCCGGGTCCAGGACCTCGGCCCGGATGAGCGCCGTCCGCCGGGAGCCCTCCGTCTCGGCGGCGCCGGGACCGACGGGACCATAGCGCGTCAGGCTCACTTCCACCGCCAATCTCCCCTCACGGTACGTCTCGTCCAGCCCCGCCCTGGCGAAGAAATCCCTGATATGCAGCTTCGGCGCGGCCCACAGGTACACATCCCGCTCGATGCCACTGATGCGCCAGAAGTCCTGACACTCCAGGTAGCTTCCGTCGCTCCAGCGATAGACCTCCACCGCCAGTTGGTTCTCTCCTGGGCGCACGTAGGCCGTGAGGTCGAACTCCGCCGGGAGCTTGGCTCCCTGACTGTATCCCACCCGCTCCCCGTTGACCCAGAGGTACATTGCGGATTTCACCGCCCCGAAGTGGATGAAGATTTCCCGGCCCTGCCAGCTGTCAGGGATTCGGAAAGCGGTGCGGTAGGAGCCGACCGGATTGTAGTCGTGATGGATGAAGGGTGGATTCTTCTCGAACTCGTACGGTTGGTTCAGGTAGATGGGAACGCCGTATCCGAGGACCTCCCAATTGGAGGGGACGGGGACGAGATCCCATCCAGAATCGTCGAAGTCTTCCCGGAAGAAATCCATGGGGCGCTCTCCCGGACTCCGCACCCAACTGAAGCGCCACGCTCCGTTGAGGAGCTTGTAGTAGGCTGAGGTCGAGGGGTTTCGGGCCGTGGCCAGGGCGCGGGATTCGAAGGGGAAGAGGGTCGCGTGGGGCTCCTCCTTGTTGATCCCCACCACGCTCGGGTCCTCCCAGTCGGGGCGCCCCTGGGCCGAGGCGACGGACGCCAGGCCTATCGGGCCCAGGGCTCCAAGGGAGAAGGCGAGGGCGGGGACGGAAAGAAGGTGGTGCAGGCCGATGCCGAACATGCAGAGTCCTCCGGGCACGGAGAGGAGCTTCCATTGACGGATCCTGGGGGACAGTCTAGCATCCGAGGGACCGCCAGGGGTACCCCGGGGGATGATCCTGTACCGGGGTTGAGAGAGCCTCTTGGAACCTGATCCGGTTCACACCGGCGTAGGGAGCGCGGCCGACAACGACCCTCGTTGACGACGTCGCCCTCTCTCCTGGGGAGGGCGTCTTTCTTTTCCCCTTCGAAGCTCCACGTATCCTCAGGAAGGTCGAAGCACTCAGATGGATGGAAACGCCAACTTCCGGTCCCCAACTGGCCACGGAAACGAAGGGGACTACGGGGATGCATTCCCTGCATCCCGGAAGGTCTACGTAGAAGGGCGCTACGGAATCCGAGTTCCCATGCGGGAGATCACCCTCTCGGGGGGGGAGGAGCCCCTTCGGGTCTACGACACGACGGGGCCGAGGGGGCTGGATCCCCTGGAGGGGCTTCCCGGGATCCGGGAGGAGTGGATCGATGGGAGAGGTGACACCGAGATGGTGGGGAGGTGGCGACCTCCCGCAGAGGATCCCTCGTCTGCGGAGGTCCCCGAGGCCCTGCGGCACCGGGTTCGCCGAGGGGTCGGGACGGTCACCCAGATGAACTACGCCCGTCGTGGAGAGATCACACGGGAGATGGAATTCGTAGCCCTTCGGGAGGGGATGAGTCCGGAGCTGGTCCGGTCGGAGGTGGCACGAGGTCGAGCGATCATCCCGGCCAACATCAACCATCCCGAGCTGGAGCCCATGATCATCGGGAAGAAGTTCGCCGTGAAGATCAATGCCAACATCGGTAACTCGGCTGTGACTTCCTCGGTCCGGGAGGAGGTGGAGAAGCTCCGGTGGGGGGTGCTGTGGGGCTCCGATACCGTCATGGATCTCTCCACCGGGCGGGACATTCCCCACACCCGGCAGTGGATTCTCCGGAACTCCCCCGTCCCCATCGGCACCGTGCCCATCTACGAGGCGCTGGAAAAGGTGGAGGGGGTCCCGGAAGATCTGACGTGGGAGATCTTTCGGGAGACACTCATAGAGCAGGCGGAGCAGGGGGTGGATTACTTCACCATCCATGCCGGGGTCCTTCTCCGGTATGTTCCCCTGACGGCAAGCCGCGTTACCGGCATCGTGTCCCGGGGGGGATCGATCATGGCCCGGTGGTGCCTGGCCCACCACGAGGAGAACTTCCTCTACACCCATTTCCGGGAAATCACCGAGATCATGGCTGCCTACGACGTGGCCTACTCCCTGGGGGACGGACTCCGGCCCGGATCGCTGGCCGACGCCAACGACGATGCCCAGTTCGCGGAGCTGAAAACCCAGGGCGAGCTTACCCGCGTGGCCTGGGAGCACAACGTCCAGGTCATGAACGAGGGGCCGGGTCACATCCCCATGCACATGGTGGAAGAAAACGTCACCAAGCAGCTGGCGTGGTGCGACGAGGCCCCCTTCTATACGCTGGGCCCCATCGTCACCGACGTGGCCCCGGGCTACGATCACCTCACCAGCGCCATCGGGGCAGCCCAGATCGGATGGTACGGGACGGCCCTCCTCTGCTACGTGACTCCCAAGGAACACCTGGGGCTGCCGGACCGGGATGACGTGAAGGAGGGGGTCATTGCCTATCGCATCGCCGCCCACGCAGCGGACGTGGCCAAGGGCCACCCCAGAGCCCGGGAGTGGGACGACGCCCTATCGAAGGCCCGGTTCGAGTTCCGTTGGGAGGACCAGTTCAACCTCTCCCTGGATCCGGTCACGGCCAGGGCGTTCCACGATGAGACGCTTCCGGCCCCCGGGGCGAAGGCGGCTCATTTCTGTTCCATGTGCGGGCCGAAGTTCTGCTCCATGCGCATCAGTGCGGAACTGAAGGAGGCGGTGACCGGGCTCCGGCCTGGAGCTACAGGCGAGGCGGAGCCCCTCCTGCGCCCAGGAGCCCCCGGAGACGCCCCGGAGGATCGGGCCGTCGTGGAGGGGCTGGCCCGGAAGGCCCGGGAGTTCAGGAAGACCGGGGGGAGCCTGTACGTGAAGGAAGAGGGGTGAGGAGAGGAGAGCCCTCCGGTGGGGAGACCGGAGGGCCCTCTGGTGGGGAAAGGATGGAAGAGGGCCTACCCTTCCTTCCGCTTGCCGGTGAAGGGGTTCTCACCGCGGCCGGTGGCCATGGTTCCTTCCATGGTGTCCCCGGTGACGGTCCCGGTGAAAGTGAAGGTCATGGAGCGCTCACCCATCCCCATGGCCATGCTGAAGGTGATCCTGTTCCCGTCGATCTTGCCGTCGGTGATCTCCACCTCCCGGGCTTCGCCGCCGCCGCCGCCCCCGGGGCGTCCCCCCATCATCATCTGGGCCGTGCCCGTGAAGGCGTTGTCTTCCTGCGCGAAGGTGAAGGTGGTGGTGGTGGCGCCCCGTGGGTTCTCCCAGGAGATCTCCCAGGTCCCGGCGATATCCACCTGAGCCTGGACCTGCTGCACGCCCGCAAGGAGAAGGAGGGCCAAGAAGGCAGTGGGAATGAGACGACGCATAGGTACCTCCGAGCATGAGGGCCGAAGCCCTTTGACGTGTCTGCCTGTGGGCATGTGGGTGATGATAATGAATGACACCCGAGGGCCGGGGAATGTTAGCGCGGTCCGGGGCCTGCCCCCAGGCTCCCGGCTCGCGCAGGGCCTCCCCGGTGCCCGGCGCGCCGTCCCGTTCGTCCTTTCCTCACCCGCGGTGCCCCCCCTACCTTGCCGTTTCTCGCAACGACCCCCTTCCGGAGGCGCATGATGTACGGTCGAGTCCTCTTCCGCTCTCTCATCCTGTTGCCGGTGCTGGCGGCAATCTCGGTTCTGTCCCCCTCCTTCCTCCTTTCGGGACAGAGCCTGAGGCCATTCACGGTGGACGACGCCCTCCGGGTGCGTTCGGTGAGCATCGCCGACGCCAGCGACGATGCCCGTTGGCTGGCCGTCACGGCGTCCACCGCCAGAAGCCGGATGAACACCGATCACTTCCGCTTCGGCGATCCCACCTACATCGGGCCGTCCCTGGTAGAGGTGATGGTCGTGGATGCCGAGACCGGCACCGAATATCCCCTGTTCGATAATGCGGTGCAGGTGGGTAGCCTTTTCTGGTCGCCCGAGGGGGACAGGCTGGCCTTCCTCCAGCTGGTGGGGGAGGAAGTCCGGCTGGTGACCTGGGACCGGGGATCGAGTCGGGTCAGGCCGGTTCGCCTGAGGCCGGAGCGGGAGATCGCCTGGGGCACGCCTCTCGAGTGGCTCCCCGATGGAACAGGAATCGTCCTGGGGGTCCGGGCGGAGGGATGGGCCCGGGAGGCTCGGGCGGCATATGAGGCGATGGAGGTCGGGCCCATCGTGGTCCAGGATTCCTCCGAGCCCTTCCTGTCCTGGGATGCGGTCCGGAATCGGGCAAACCTGGCGGAGCTGGCGTTGGTGGACCTCTCCAGCGGCGCCCTCCGCATCCTGGGTGCGGAGGCAAGCTACCAGGACGTTCGGGTCGGGCCTGACGGAACCCATCTCACCTACACCACTGCAACGCCCCTCCAGACCTCCTACGAGCGGGGAAAGGGAACGGAGTACGCTTATCTGGAGCTGGATCTGGCGGAAGGCTCCGAGCCGGTGGAGATCATGGAAAAGGGGGAGGAACGGATCCGCGCCAGCTGGGCGCCGGACGGGAGCGGTTTCGCCTGGTCGGATGGCGGCGACGTGTTCTTCAAGATGCCGGAAGCCGACAGTGCCGTGAACCTCACCGAGGACTATCGGCAACCCCTTTCCGAGAGCGACTCGACGAAGCGGAGCTTCTCCCTGGAGGAATGGCACCCGGACAGCAACGGCTTCCTCCTGCGGGCCCAGGACGGCTACTACGTCATGATGGAAGGGGAAGAGCCGGAGCTGGTCTGGCCCTTCCCCGGCGACAATCGGGAGGAATGGGGGGAGTCACCCCGGCTGGACATCGTCCGGTGGACGGAGGACGGGCGGTACCTCTTCGCTTCCCGTTCGGATCGTGACAGGTGGGAGCGGGGCCTTGTGCGGTACGACCTCGAGAGCAGGGAGGAGGAGGTGCTGGTTCTCGACTCGGACCTCTATCGGAGCTGGACGGTGGCGGAAGACGGGTCCCGGGTGGTCTTCCGGCGGTCCGACGGAGACCGTCCCGACGAGATCTGGACGGCCTCCGGCACCTTCGAGAACCCTCGGGCCCTGACCGACATGAATCCCTGGCTGGGAGAGGTGGCCGTTTCCGAGAGCCGCCTCATCAAATACCTGGACGTGGACGGTGAGGAGCTGTACGGAATCATCCACCTGCCCCCGGACTACCAGGAGGGGACCGCCTATCCCCTGGTGGCGGAGATCTACGAGACCTTCTTCGACAACGGGTACAACTACAGCGCCCAGACGCTGGCGGCCCAGGGATGGATCGTCCTCCAACCCTCGGTGGACCTGGAGATCGGCTTCCCCGGGGAGGCGTGGATGAAAGGAGTCACGACGGCCATCAACACCCTCATCGACGATGGGATGGTCGACGGACGACGGCTCGGAGTCCACGGGACGAGCTACGGAGGCTACGCCACCAACCTGCTCATCACTCAGACGGACCGATTCGCCGCCGCCATCAACATCTCCGGGAAGGTGAACATCATCTCCTTCCTGGGCGACTCGGAGAAGATCACGACACGGAACTACAACGCCGCCGAGGAGACCCAGGACCGCATCGGTGCCACGCTTTGGGAACAGCCCCAGAAATACTGGGCGCATACGGCGGTGCTGTTCGCCGACCGCATCGAGACGCCGCTCCTCCTGCTCACGGGGCACGGCGACTGGAACGTTCCGGACACCAACACACGGGAGATGTACTACGCCCTGCGACGCCTCGGGAAGGAGGTGGTCTGGGTGAATTACATGAGGGCCGGTCATGGGGCCGGCCGGGCGGGGACCGAGGAAGACTACCGGGACCACTGGAGGCGCGTGATCGAATGGTACCGGTCCCACTTCGAGAAGGCCCTGGAAGGGGAGGAGGGGTAGCCCGCCGGGTCAGGCGCTCCCGGCCTCCAGGACCACCTTGCCCAGGTTTCTCCGTTCGTGGAGAAAGCGATGGGCCTCCACCGCACCGTTGCGGTTCAGGGGGAAGGCTCTGTCCAGGATGGGCTTCCAGCGTCCTTCAACGATGCCCTGGAAGATCTCCTCCAAGGCCGGAGCCAGGAGGGATTCCTTCTCTTTCAGGTAGAGGAGGTGAATTCCGAACACGCCCTGGTTCTTCCCCACCAGGGATAGGGGGTGGACGGACCGGGTCTTGAACCGTGCCAGGGCGGCCCGGACCCAGCTGCGACGCGCTCCCGGCAGCGCCTCGCTCAGCCCGTAGAATACCAGACGGCCCATGGGACCCAGGAGACGTCTGCAAGCCTGGGTCGCTTCGCCCCCCACCGGGTCCAGGGCGATGTCCAGGGCCCTCTTCTCTCCCAGGGCCCTCCAGACCTCCGGTTCCCATTCTCCACGGGAGTCGAAGCAGGCCTCGGCTCCCAGCTGGTCAACCACGAAGTCCCTCTTTCCCGTCGTGCCGGCGGTGCCGAAGACCCGCAATCCCCGGGCGACGGCCACCTGCACGGCCGCCGTGCCCACCCCACCCCCCGCCCCCAGCACCAGTACCCGGTCCCCGGGCCGGGCGTGACCCGTCTCGAACAGGGCCATCCAGGCGGTGAGAAATACGACAGGGACCGCGGCGGCCTCCGCCGGAGACAGAGAAGGTGGGTAGGGAAAGATCTGCTCTGCGGGGAGGACCACGTCCCGGACGTATCCCCCGAATCGCAGAAGAGCCACCGCCGGGTCCCCCTTCTTCCACCCCTCCACGCCTTGCCCCACCCGAGCCACTTCCCCGGCCACCTCGAACCCGGGGGCGTACGGGCGGTCCGGCACCTGCCCGTACAGCCCGGCCCGCTGGAGGAGGTCGGCGAAGTTGACCCCGGCGGCCAGGACCCGGAGATGGACTTCACCGGGTCCCGGCTCCCGCAGTGGGATCTCCCCTTCGGTCAGGACGTCCGGGGCTCCGAAACGGGGGATCTGGATCGCGTGTGTCGTGCGGACCATCAACGGGGCCTCAGCCTCCCCTCATCCATTCCGGCTGCCGTTCCGTGTAATCCGGTGGGGGTTGGAAGAGGTCGTCCGAAAGGGCTCCAGTATCGATCTCCTCGATGGTGGACACGCTTCGCATGGTGATGGTCTGCGTCGTCGGACCCGCCGGGGCCTCCGGATCCGCCTCCTCCCGGTTCCCGCGACCCAGCATCCCTCCCATCCTCCGGCCCAGAGCTCCCATGGCGGCGTCCATCCCGGAAGGCATGTCGCCGGCCTCCAGAGGCTGATCCTCGGCCGCCAGCACGGCGTCGGGGTCGAACTCCATCCCGGCGGGGACGGTGACCATGTGGGTCGTGGTCCTCACCGGTACGCCCTCCATGTTCTTCATCTCCTCCCAGTTCTTTTCGAAGGCCTCTTTCATGTCGGGATTCCCCATCATGGCCGGGCCCATCATGCCGCTGGCCATGGCACCTCCTCCACCCTCGAGAAAGGCCTGCCCCGCCCTTTCCTGGGCTTCCCGGTATTCCGCGGCCCCGGGGAAGTCCTCACTCAGCCAGAGCTCGGTGAAGAGGACCGTAGTTCCGGTCTCGGCCACGGATTGCTGGGACTCGGGGGAGGTGGGCACCATCTCCATGGTGATGAGGACCTGTTCGGCCGAGTATCCACCGAAATCTCTGGTCCGCCCGGTGCGGTCGGTGGAGACACGAACGTCGAAGGACCCCTCCGGCCCGGGGCCCATCCCCGGGCCCATCCCGCCCTCGGGGTTTCCCATGGCCTGTGCCATCCGTTCCTGGGCCATCTCCATCTGCTGCTGCATGTCGGCCAGGGTGATGGTGTAGTAGGTCCGGGATTCGTGATCCAGCATGGTGTACCGCCCGTTACTCATGTCCATGATGGTGGAGGTGTCGTCGTCGTCCGTTCGCATGAGGGATCCCTTGATGTAGACGGCCTCCCTTGTCTCCATCCCGGCCTGCGGCATCATCTGCATCATCATCCCCATGGCGCCTCCGAACTCCACACTGGTGACGGTGGTGTAGGAGAGATCCTGAGCAGACAGCACCCCGACAGGTTCCGCCACCAGACCGAGAAGGCCCATCAGGGCCAGGACGCGGATCCCCCGCCTCGTCGGCACGAAACCTCTGAATCTCGACATCGATCCTGCTCCTTTCGGGTTCCGGCGGCTCCCTTTGAAGGAGGTCGGATGAAGAAGAACAAGCGGCTCGGGATCTGGACCACGACCCCGATGATGGAAGATACAAGGAAGAAATGTGGAAGCAGAGATCTCTCTCCGGAGAGCCATCCGGGGGTCGTCCCGGGCGGCCTGGTGCCAGTCCCTTCGGCGCCCACCCGCCGCTGCCCGGCCGGGATCCGTCAGCAGGCGCCCGGGTGGGTTCCGCCCAGACGCTTCACCAGGGCTTGAACCTCCGCCTCGTACTCCGCGGCCTCCTCCTCCGGAGGACCCTCCAGGGCGTGGGCCGCACGATTCCGGATCCGGCGAAGAGCAAGGATTCGCTCCTCCTCCTCCGCACCGATGCGGTGACCGATCCTGAGTGCGGAGAGAAGCTCGGTGGGTTGGGTGGGAGGAGCCACGGAGCAAACCGGAAGGGCCTGCCTGAGGGCCGCCTCCAGCTCCACCCAGGCGTTCATGATACGAGTGGCTGGGGTGTTGACTGACATGGCCTCTCTTCCTCTCCCTGCGTCGATGCCCGCAACCCATCCCCGAGGTAGACGTGGGGGAGCCGGGCCCCGACCCGGTCTATCGAAGCATGAACCCGTATCGCAGGGGATCTTCCGGGTCCACCAGAATCTCGTTCCTCCCCGTGATGTGGGACGCTCCCGAGATTCGGGGCACCACAGCGTCATGGGGGCCGAAAGGAACCGTTTCCACCACCTCGCCGGTGAAGGTGGTGCCGATAATGCTCTCAACCGTAAAGGGCTCACCCAGGGCGAGCTCGTCTTTGAAGAAGTGCAGCGCGGCCCGGGCGCTGACCCCCGTGCCGGTGGGAGAGCGGTCGACCTCTCCGTCCGCGAAGACGCAGACGTTCCGGCTGTGATGTGCCGGGTTCTCCGGATCTCCCACGATAATGGTTCCATAGAGGAAACCCAGATCCTCTTCGAACGGGTGCCGGATGGGGAGAGACGTCATCACGCCGCGCTTGATTTCCATCCCCAGGTCCATGAGCCGGCGGAAGCTCTCGGGCTTCAGGGAGACCCCGAGATCCTCTGCTCTGCAGAAGGCGTAGAACGCTCCACCGAAGGCCACGTCGTACCGGACGGAGCCCACGCCGGGGACCTCCACTCGCTGGTCCAGAGCATAGACGAAGGAAGGGACGTTGAGGAAGGAGGCCTCCCGCACCCGGCCATCACCCCTCCGGGCGAAGGCCGTGACCCGACCCGCCGGGGTGTCCAGCCGGAGAGTGAGCGTGTCACCCCCCTGGTCCGTTCGCACCGGCACGACACCAGCTTCGATCCCGGCCATGGCCAGGCCCAGGATCCCGTGGCCGCACATGGTGCTGAACCCCTCGTTGTGGAGGAAGAGGACCCCGCAATCTCCGTCCTCCGTCACGGGCTCGGTGAGAATGGCGCCGTACATATCCGCGTGCCCCCGGGGCTCCCACATGAGAGTCGTGCGCAGGGCATCCATCTGGTGCCTGGCGAAGCGTCGCTTCTCCAGAATCGTGTCCCCCGGGATGGGAGGGATACCCCCGGTGAATATCCTCAGGGGCTCACCGGCGGTGTGGGCTTCCAGGGTGGTGATTCGGGTCCAGTCGGAGGGCGGAGACCATGGATTCGTCATGGTGATTCATCAGGAATAGAGGAGATGCGGTGTCGCCCGCTCCCACCAGCCGGGCGCGCGGGTCAGGGCCATCAGGTGGGCCTCGTCGAGCTTCGGTGGGTCCCTTTCCAGGCGCTCCACGACGTCCCCGCGCATGGTGAGGCGGTGGAGGTGGTCCCGTCCCGAGGGGTTCGTCGCGGTGGGGTAGGGGGTCCAACGAAACTCCCGGGGCCACAGGGTACGGAGGAGGGAGAGGAGGCGCAGACCCAGTGCCACCGGGCGGAGGATCTCCGGCCGTGTGACCTCGATACGGACTCCGGGGCAGACGGCGTCTCCCAGGAGCATCTCGAGGGGGTGGGCTCGGACTCCGGGGCATCCCAGGTGGTTGAAGGCCGTGGCCCCCGCGTCCGGGTCCATCCAGGGGGTCCCGACCCATTGGAAGCTCAGCTCGGTTCCCCTCCCATGGAGGATGTTCGTGGCCTCCAGGAGAGCCAGACCCGGGTAGAGGAGGGTCGACGCGAAGTTGGGAATTCCCGGAGATGGAGGCACGAAAGGGAGCCCCGTCGCCGGCCAGAGGAACGACCTCTGCCAGCCCTCCATGGGGACCACCTGGAGATCCAGGTCGAGCCCCATCTCCGCCCGGAAGAGAAGCGCCATTTCTCCCAGCGTCAGGGAGTGCCGGACGGGAATGGGCCACCGGCCCAGGAAGGTGGTCCTTGCATACGGATCCGGCACGGGGCCCTCCACGTCTGACCGACTTCCCCCCAGGGGATTGGGCCGGTCCAGGACCCACAAGGAGGTTCCAGCGTTGGCGCAGGATTCCATGACGTGGGATAGGGTCCAGAGGAAGGTGTAGAAGCGGGCTCCGACGTCTTGAAGGTCGAAGAGGACCAGGTCCATCCCCCTCAGGAGCTCGACGGGTGGCGCCAGTCGGGGACCGTAGAGGCTCGTGACGGGGAGCCCCGTCGCCTGGTCCCATCCGTCTTCCACCCCGCTTCCGTCGGGGACCATTGCGAAAAGGCCGTGCTCCGGGGTGAAGAGGTGATCGAGCGGAACTCCCACTTCCAGGAGAGCTGACCGGGCGGGAAGGCCTCCTCGTCCCGGTAGACCCGAACGGGAGCTGTCGCTGGTGACGAGTCCGACACGCTGACGGCCCCCCGGCCCCCCTCGGAGACCCGCCGTTCCGAGTTCCGGGAAGGACCCGGGAGAGAGGAGGATCCGGTCCAGGCCCAGGAGAACGCGACTCGATCCGGACCCGACCCTCATCACGACCTCGTGTTGGGAGATCCCCTTGACGGGGTCCGGGCACCACCGGCCCGTCCTGGGGCCCATCCCACCCGGTTTTCACCCATGGCCTTCCGCTACCCCTCCTGAAGTCCGCCCGCCCGCACGAAGTCGGCCAGCTCCCCTCGGGACCCCAGGCCCAACTTCTGGTAGATGTTCGAGAGGTGTGTGCTCACGGTGCGAGGAGAGATATCCAGCTCCCTGGCGATGGCCTTGTTGGATTTCCGGGCCTCCACCAGCATCGCGATCTCGATCTCGCGTCCGCTCAGGACACCCTCACCGGACACGGCCTTCCGAGGTGGGCGGGCGTCCAGTTCTCGGAACATTCCCCGGGTCTTCTCCAGTTCCACCTCGGCCCCGAGGCGGAGGAAGATCTCGTGGACCCGCCCCAACTCCTCCAGGGCTCCCATCCGGTTCCCGGCATCGGCCAGGCGACCGGCCTTCATGCGGCGAAGCCGAGCGGCGTCGGGGACCATCGGGATTTCCTCCAGGGCTCTCGCTCCTTCTTCCATGAGGCGGGCGCCCTCTTCCGGATCCTGTCGCTCCTTCCAGGTCACCAGCGCCTCGCAGGTGAGGGCCCACGCCAATCCGAGCCTGTGTCCGATGGGCGTGGAGTCGCGTCTCAGGCGCTCTCCCACCTCCCGGGCCCCCTCCAGATTCCCCTGCCAGAGATAGGCTTCGGCGAGGAGGGGGAGGAGGCGGTGGATGGCCCAGATCCAGTAGCCGACTCGGTCCGCCATGGCCAGGCCAGCCCGAGCGACTCGGATGGCCTCCTCCCAGTTCTCCTCGGCCATGGCGAGATACCCCATGCCGATGTGGGCCGGAATGGCTCCGTGGATGTTGGGCGGGACGTCCTCCCCCGCCCCGGAGACCGCCCAGGCCTCTTCGATGAGAGGCCTGGCCAGCTCGATGTCCCCCTTCCCCAGATAGATGAGAGAAGTCCATACCAGCAGGCGCGGGAGGAGCGTGTTCTGGGAAAGGGACCGGGCCACGGCGCAAGCCTGCTCGCCCAGGGCGATTCCCCGATCCCATTTCCCCGTGGCCGCTGCCCGTTCGATTCCCAGCTCGCTGCTCCGAAGGTGGAGGAGGGGGGAGCGCATCTCACGAGCCACCCTGTCTGCCTTCTCCACCAGCTCACCCATGGGG
>JASFRP010000018.1:0-13435 GCA_050114895.1 Gemmatimonadota bacterium | reverse complement strand
GAGGCCGATGGAGAGTCGGCCGTCGGAGGCCACCGAGAGAATGTACCCCAGCCCCTGAGCTTGCGTCTGGATGTAGAGGATGGTGAACAGGACGGACACGACTGCCGTGGCCACTCGCACGCCCTCCGACTCGTAGAAATCCGCGAGCATGTCCGCCGGAGTGATGTAGCGAAACTTCTTCCCCAGGGCCCAGATCCGGCTACCGAGAACATACGTGATGGCCCCCACCAGAATGGTCCAGGTTCCGGCAGCCCAGAAACCGATGCCGTGGGTGTAGAAGAAGCCCCCGGAACCCAGGAAGGCGAAGACCGAGTGATAGCTTGCCACCACCGTGAGGTACAGCACGATGAAGCCGGCCTTCCGCCCGTAGAGGAGAAAATCCTCCAGGTCCACCGTGAGGCGCCGATTCGCCACCGCGCCCAAAACGATGGTGACGAGGAGGTATACGAAGATGAGGGAGGTGGCGACGATCCAGGGTTCCACCTCAGACCCCCTTCCTCATCACCCAGATCAGGACCCCGATGAGCGCGAAGTAGATCGCCATGAGGTAGGCGTAGAGGAAGGGAACACCCAGCACCCACGGCTCCACCCGGTTGGCGACGGCGTACACGATGGGAGGCTCCGCCAGGAGGAACAGGAGGAGGAACAGGACCACTCCGATCCATCCTTCCCGGGTGCGGGGGAGGTAGTGGGACCGGGGGGCAGGGCTGGGATCTCCTGGGCTGCCCATGGGAGTCACGCTCCTTTCCCGGGGGATTCCTCCCCCTCCCCGGGCGTCACGCCGGGCCATGCCCGGGCAGCGAGGGGAGCGGAGGACCAGAGGAGGAGAGTCATGATGACGGCCGATGTGAGGCACCAGGCACAGGTGGCCCCGATGACGAAAGGTTCCAGAAAGGTGAGATAGATCGAGAAGAGCGTGCCCAGAAGGGCCGCGCCCCACAGGGCCAGATCAGCCCTTCCTCTCAAGGCGTCGGGGCCGAGCCTTCCCACGGACCAGATGCCCATGAGAGCGGCGTACCCCATCAGGCCCAACACCCCCACGGGCAGGACCCCGAAGAGCCGGGCGTACTCACTCTGGTTCACCGTGTTGCAGTCCCCCACCGGACCACAGACCGCCTCCGCGTGCGTGATCTCGATGAAGCTCAGATAGACCGCCACCCCCATCCCCACGGTCACCAGAAACGGGACCACCCACAGGGGCCACTTGCGCCCCGGAGCCCGGGGTGGATACCCGGCCATGATCACGCTGGCCAACATCCCCAGCAGGACCAGGACGGAGAGGGAGTTCCCCGCCCGGTCCTGGTTGAAGCGATCCATCATGGTCATGGATTCCATCTCCTCCATGGCACCGGCGAGATCCATCCGTCGTCCCGGTGCCCCCTCTCCCGCGGAGGGGGACGCCCCCTCGGGCGGCGGCAGGACGTCGGTGCCGGGAGCGGAAGTGGTGTCGGACGGGAGGTCTTCTCCCCCTCCTCCTCCAACGGGTACCCCAGCTTCGGAGCGGGAGGAGTCGGGGTGGGATTCAGCCCCCGGACCCGGCGTTTCCCCTGACCGTCGGGAGCCGGAGTCCGGTGCGCCGACCGTGTCCCGAGGTGCGGTGGGTATGGAGTCCGCCCGGGGCTCCACCACCACGGCCTGGGTGTCGGGAGCCGCAGCGCCCACGGCCTCCTCCACCGTCAGGGTGTCGGGAGCCGCAGCGCCTCCCGCCTCCTCCAGGGTATCCGGTTCCGGAGCAGCCTGCGGCACCGCCTGTGTATCGGGGACCGGAGGGGTCTCAGGAGCCCCCTGGGCGGAGTCGCCCCTCTCCCCCGCGGGCTCCTCCTGGGGGCCGGCCTGGAGCACGATCCGGCGACCCGGGTATCGATGGTCCAGCATTCCCTGCTCATCCAGGAAGGTCAGGAGCGCCGGAAAATCCGGGAGATCCACCCCGTCCCCCGCCAATCCCTCCTGGAGGATCTGCGTGAGGCGGAGCGGGATCTCCTCCCCCCCGATGAGGATCTCGTCCTTTACCAGCATGATGGGAACGACCCAGTTCTCCTGGGGCACCTTGTACCGTCTCAATGCAGCCCAGTAGATCTCGCTGCCCCAGGACTGTGTCACGTCGAAGGCCAGGAGCACCAGCTGGTTGCCATATTGTTCCTGAAGCGGGATGAGGTGGTCGTTGATGACGGCGTGACAATGGGGGCAGGTAGGAGAGTAGAAGAGGATGGCATGGACGACGGGCTTGGGCCCCTGCCCGCTGGAGGGGGTGGGCAGGAGGATGCCGACTCCCAGCAGGAGTCCAAGAGCCGCTTTTACCCGGTAGGTTCTCGTCATCACTCTCATGGTTCTCAACCAGAGCCTCCTGGATATGGCGGACCCGACGAGCCCGTCTCCCGGCAGGCCCGGCCCGGACGGACCTTCGCCCGTACCGACCCTCGAGGCACTGGCCGAGAATCCTCCGAGGAAGAATGATGATCCCCGGCCACCCCGAAAGGCAACCCGGGAAATAGGCACAGCCCTCAGGGAGGACAAGACAGGGCCGGATCCTCCGCCGCCGGAGGAAGCAACCGGGAGCACGACCCGGACGTCCAAAGGCTGGCTCATCCGCCCGCCTACCGCAGGACACAAGGAGGCCATAATGATCATTCGGCTCGAACGTCGCTCCCTCCGGCGCGCCCTCGCCGCCGCCGCCGCGTGGGCCTGCACCGCCCTCGCCGGGTGTGGACCCGAGGGCTCGTCACCGGTCCGGACCCAGGCCAGGGACTCCGCCGGGATCACCATCGTGGAGAGCACCGCACTCCCTGAAAGGGGGGCCGGAGGATGGACGTTGGACCAGGCGCCGTCTCTCACCGTCGGGACGTTCGAGGGGGACACCCTCTACCAGCTCTACCAGGTCTCCGGAGCTGTACGTCTCCCCGACGGCCGCATCGCCATCTCGGACAACGGGAGCCTTCAACTCCGCATCTACGGGCCCGACGGCACCTTCCAGCGCAGCTGGGGACGGGAGGGGGAGGGCCCCGGGGAGTTTCAGTCCGTTCAGGTCGTGGGCGTGCTGGGGCCCGACACCCTGGTGGTCCTCGATGGTCGCCTTCGGCGGATCTCCCTTCTCATCCCGGAGGAGGGCTTCGTGGGGCAGAGCACGGTGGAAGAGGAACTGGGGATGACCTTTGTCGCCAACGGGATGTTCCAGGACGGTTCCATCGTCTTCGGGGGAGGGCTGAGCTTCGGCCCCGGAGGCGAGATCCCCAGCGACGGACTGAGCCGAGCCGGAGCGTCCTACCGGTCGGCATCCCTGGACGGGACCCTGGCGGCCGACTTCGGCACCGTGCCGGGACCGGAGATCTTCGTCCGCACCCAGGGCGGGGGCGGCGAGTATATGATATCGGCGTCCACCATCCCCTTTGCCCGCCGGCCTGCGGCCTCCGTACGGGGGGACCACTTCTATCTGGGCAGCAGTGACACCTACGAGATCGCCGCGTTCGATGCCACAGGACGGCTGGAAAGTATCTTCCGGGTGTCGCAGCCACTCACCCCCGTCACCCGCTCGGAGGTGGACCGTCTCATCCAGGAGCGCGTCGCCAGCCTGGAAGATCCCTCCGCTGCCCCAGCTCTGCGGAACGCCCTCAGGGACATGCCGACGCCCCCGACCATGCCCGCCTACCAGAGCCTCGTGGTGGACGTGGAGGGGTGCCTCTGGGTGGAGGACTTTCAACGGCCCGGGGTGGGCCTGAAGAGCTGGACCGTCTTCGGTGAAGAGGGCAGACCCCGGACCCGCCTCTCTCTTCCGGCGGACAACCGGGTTCTGGAGATCGGGAAGGACTACGTCATGGCCGTCTTCGAGGACCCCCTGGGGGTGGAGTACCTTCGTCTGTACGGCCTTACCCGAGGCAACTGATGATTCCACACGTCCTGCCGACCCGTTTCTTCCTGAACCCCCGGGCGGATCCGGCCCTCCCGTACGGCCCGGGAGAGCGATCCGTCCTGAGCTCCCGGGAGAACGATCTGGCGTTTCGGGAGATCTCCTCCTGGGTCGGGTACGAACCCACTCCCTTGCTGGAGCTGCCCCACCTGGCGCGACGGCTGGGGGTCAGGACCCTCTGGTACAAGGACGAAGGAGGACGCCTGGGGCTGGGGAGCTTCAAGGCCCTCGGGGGTGCCTACGGCGTTCTCCGGGTGTTGGAGCGGGAGCTCCGGCGCCGGGGCTCGGGCCCGGTGAGCTCCCGCGACCTCCTCGCCAGCTCGCACGGGGATCGGGTACGGGAGATCACCGTCACCTGTGCATCCCTGGGCAACCACGGTCGATCAGTGGCGTGGGGCGCGTCCGTTTTCGGATGCAGGGCGGTGATCTTCATCCCTTCCGGTACCGATGCGTGCCGGGTGTCGGCCATTCAGGAGCTGGGAGCCCGGGTCATCCCGGTGGAGGGCTCCTACGACGACGCGGTGCGCACGGCGGCCAGGTCGGCGGAGGAGAAGGAGGGGTGGCACGTGGTTTCGGATACGGCCTACCCGGGATACGAGGAGATCCCCCGATTCATCCTCCAGGGGTACGCCGTCATCCCTCGGGAAGCGCTGGACCAGGTTGGAGAGGGACGCCGGCCCACGCATGTCTTTCTCCAGGCGGGCGTTGGCGGTCTCGCCGCCGGCGTGACGGCTTTCTTCTGGGAGGAGCTGGGGCCGAGGCGCCCCCTGGTAACCGTGGTGGAGCCCACGGAAGCAGACTGTCTCCTCGAGTCCGCGCTGGTGGGTCATCCCAGCCCCTCCCCCGGAAGCCTCGACACCACCATGAGCTGTCTGGCCTGCAGGGAACCGTCCACCCTCGCCTGGCGCATTCTGGACCGGGGGGCGAACGCATTCGTCACCGTTCACGATCAGGCGGTGGAGGAAACGGTGGCGCTCCTGGCCGGGGGGCTGGGGGGAGACCCCCCCGTCCTCTCGCAGCCCTCCGGGGTGGCCGGCCTGACCGGGCTCATTGCAGCACTCTTCGAACCCGCCCTTTCGGAGCCGCTGGATCTCGGAGAGTATAGTGACGTACTGATCATCGGGTCCGAGGGTCCTATTCGCGAGAGGAGCACCAATGAGCGACCTGCCGAAGCCACCGAAAACCCATGATGAATTCATGCAGACCTTCCCGGAGCTCGGTGAGGCCTGGCAGGCCGTGGGCGGGGCCGGGAAGAAGGGCCCTCTGGACGAGAAGACCGGCCGGCTCATCAAGCTCGCCGTGGCCATCGGAGCCCAGCAGGAGGGGGCGGTCCACGCCAGTGTCCGGAAGGGCCTGGCCATGGGGATCTCCAGGGCAGAGCTGGAGCAGGTGGTGGCTCTCTGTGCCGGGACCCTGGGGTTCCCCCAGACGGTAGCCGCCTATACCTGGATCCAGGACCTCATCTGAGGACCTGGACCTTCCAGTGGGAACATGGAACCGCCTCCGGAGGGGGGGGCCTGGGACACGCTCTTCAAACCTCCGGAGCCCGGGGAGTGTCCAAGAATCAGAGCGCACCCCGGATCGGGGCCCTGCCCGTATCCACCCAACTCCGATGGGAGGACACTCCATGGCTCATCTTCGCGAACTCTCCTTCCCGTGCCTTCTTCTCGCGCTGCTCGCAGGGATCGACACCACCGCCGGCGCGCAGCAGGTCGTTCGGGACGACCCCTGGTGTGACGAGGGTGAGGGCGGCTCCGCATCGGAGCGATATTGTGAGGTGAGGGAATTCTCCCTGGACGCCCGGGATCTGGTCCGGGTGGACGCGGAGCCCAATGGTGGCATCCAGATAGAGGCGTGGGATCGGAACGAGATCCTCCTCCGAGCCAAGGTTCAGGCCTGGTCCCGGCGGGGCGATCCCCAGGAGATCGCTGGGAACATCCGCATCGAGACGGGGAACGCCATCACCGCCGACGGACCGGACACGGAGCGGAATGAAGGTTGGTCGGCCTCCTTCCGCCTCATGGTTCCCCGGAGCACGAACCTGGATCTGGAATCCATGAACGGGGGCATCAGCATCGTGGGGGTCCGAGGGGAAATGGATTTCTCCACGATGAACGGAGGGATCACCCTGGACGACGTTGGCGGGTACGTCAGGGGGGAGACCCGGAATGGCGGTCTCAACGTTCGTCTCTCGGGCGATCAGTGGGACGGGCGGGAGCTGGACCTGAGAACCACAAACGGAGGGGTCACCCTGACGGTCCCCGAAGGATTCCGAGCGGATCTGGAAACCGGAACCGTGAACGGTTCTTTCGACACCGAGTTCCCCATCACTATCCGGGGCCAACTCCGGTCCAACAGGATCAGCACCCAGCTGAACGGTGGCGGCCCCCCCATACACATCTCCACCACGAACGGCTCGGTGAGGATCAGAACGAGGTAGCCCGGGGTGGCCGGGAGACAGAGCTGGGGATGCTTCGTCAGGGCTCCGGGACCACCCTGTCCAGGAGCATGATCTTCTGCCAGATCTTCCTGGAGAGGCCGGCGGCCAGCTCCTCGATCTCGTTCACCGCGCCGATGACCACGTGATCGTCGAACCCCTCCAGATAGAGGGCCGCGAGCTTGCTTGTCAGTGAGAGCACCTCCGAACAGTAGTCCAGATAGTGGGCCAGGTCGGCGCTGCTCATGGCCTCCAACCCCTCGTCAGCCTCGTCCCCGGGAGCGATCAGGCAGTCCTTCGGGTCCTTGGTGAGTTGGTGCATGTCCACCACGTGAGCGATGCTCCGGAGATCCCGAAGGGCCTTCAGACTACGGTGACGCTTGATTCGCCCCTCCGCCGTAGCGAGAAAGAGGACTGCGACACCCAGGAGAACCAGCTCGTTCAAGGTCGCTTCGATGGCCTCGATCATCCCCCCGAGACCTCCCAGGGCGTCCAACAACCCTCCGCTCCAGGTGTCAGGGCGCATGAACACGGCAAAGGGCGCGAGGCCGAAGAGCACGATGAGCCCGATGAAGAGCCAGGAGAGGATGCGGATCGGATAGATGGGCCGCCTCAGCGAGAGGGTGAACTCGAGTGCCTCCTCCCCGATATCCAGGAGCTCCCCGCAGACTTTTCCAAGCCCGGCCCCCGGGAACCGCGCTTCGATGCGCCCCCGGAGGGACCGAAGCGTGCCCACGATCTGGGACGCGTCCAGGCGGCGGTATCGTTGAGGACTCATCTCCCCCGACCCTTCCTTCGGCACCATGCTACCGCAGCGCCCACCAGCGGGACCGCACCACCCCTGCCTTGTCGGAGCTGGCGGTCACCTGAACGCGGGCGGATGCGTCCCGGGCACGGACGACCCACTCCGCCGTCTCCGAGGTTACGCCCACATCCTCCAGGAAGGGACCGGTGCCCCGGAGATGCCGCAACTTGACCCTGGGGGTCCCCTCAACGAGGTCGGCGCCCTCCAGAGACAGGGTGAGAACGGGCGGCCTGACGACAGGAGACCGGAGTGTGCCATCGGGGCTCTCTCGCCCTACTGCCCCGCGCCCTGTGAGGCTGGTGGGGAGAAACCCTTCATTCCTCACCGCCACCCGCACCCGGAACGTGCCGTCCCCGAGGGGAGTCACCACAGGATCTTCCAACGCCAGTCTGGGAGCCTGCTCGATGAGATAGAAGATCCAGGGAAGCTGGACGGAGCACTCCGCCTCGAGGAATTCCGGAGGCGGATTCTGGCCCCAGAACTTGCTGTGCCATCCCCCCACCTCCACTTCACCCAACTCCGGGTGCAGGTAGGTTGTCCAGGGTGAGAAGTACCTCCCCCCGAGCTCCTCGTCGTTGAACCTTATCTCCTCCAGCGGCTCCACCGAGCCGTCTCCGTCGTAATCCGTCACCCACGCTTCCGGCCCGGGTGAGTACTCCGGTACCCAGCCTACGACACCCTGATCCCAATACCCCCAGGTGATGAGGGTCCCGTAGCGATGTTGGGTCGGGTGCGTGGCGCTGGGCTCCACCGGGCGGCCCGTGGTCTCGGTGTAGGGAGCTCCGAGGTGTTCGATGAGGGCAAGATCGTTCTCCGGGAAGAGAGACGGGGCCGAGGCCGAGGGGAGCCGGTACACGAACCCTCCGGACGTGTGGCCGTGAACGATACTCGTGATGTTCGGGTGCCCCTGGATGAACTTCACCGCCGCGTAGGTCTCGGGCTCGGAGAGAGGGAACGGCCCGGCCCCCGATTGGAGATGCTCCGCTTCCCAGTTCCGGGGGAAGTTCCGGTTCATGTCGATCCCCCCGATTCCGTCCTCGTTCATGGCACCGTCGCCGTCGTTGTCCACACCCTCCCGGACGACCCGATACCGCCGGGCCCCGGGCGGGACCTCCTGCTCACCCGGCCCGGCACCCCGTCCCCCCAAACGCACCATGACCCGGTCATCCTCGGGATGCGCATACCACTCCCCCTCAGGATCGGGAATCCGCATGTTCGTGATCCAACCGTCACCGTCCAGGTCCTCGGGAGGATCTTCGTCCTCGACCCCGTCTTCGTCTTCGTCCCAGGGTCGGACGGTGCTCCGAAGGTACTGGTCCTGTATGAGAGCCAGGTCCGACCCGTCCGGATTGAACTTCGGCCGGATGTAGAAGGCGTACCGCTCCAGGAGACCCGTGACTTCCGGATCCTCGCCGTATCTCGCCAGGAGATACCCCAGGGTGTAGAGGGCCACCTGGGACCCGGTCAGCTCGCCTGCATGGATTCCGCCGTCCAGGTACATGGCCGGCTTCTCCCGGGCAGGTCCCGTGGTCTCCGCAGTAACCTCCATGACCAGGAGGGGTCTGCCCTCGAAGCTCTTCCCGATTTCATGGATTTCGGTGAGCTCCGGAAAGAGGGCGTGGAACTCCCGGAGGATCTGCTCCGACTCCCCCGCCGAGTAGTAGCGATTCCAGTCCACGCCTCCATCCGGAGCAACGAGGGAGTTTCCCTGAGCCCCCAGGGCGGACCCCCACGGGCTCGCGAGCAGGAGTCCGGGAAGAGCGAGGAGAAGAAGCCTGGGCAAGGTGGGACGGGGCCGTGCGATCATTCGGATCCTCCTTTCTGGATTCCGACAGAAGGTATCGTCGGAGGGCCCACAGCGCCTCCCCGTATTCCCGGAGGCTCGGTGCCCATGAACCGGACCCGGGTCCCGGGTCCACGATATGTGAACAGGTTCCCTTTGGAACTTTTTCCCATCGAAGCATAAGATAGGAGCGGTTCCCGGGGGTTGGTCCCGTCCGGGATTCCCCCACACCCCATCCCCAGGAGCGTGCACCACATGAAGATCCGTGAACTCCTCGAGAAGAAAGGCTACGAGGTCGTCACCGTTCCCCCTACACTCCCTTTCCAGGATGCCATGCGTCTCCTGGTGGAGCACAACATCGGTTCCGTCGTCGTGGCGGAAGACCAGGTGGTCCAGGGAATCCTCACCGAACGTGACGTTCTCAGGCTGGCGGCAAAGGACCCGGCGGCCATGCCGTCCCTCAAAGTGGAAGACATCATGACCCGGGACGTGGTGGTGGGCCTCCCCGAGGATACGGTGGATTACGTGATGGAGATCATGACCCGGAATCGGATCAGGCACCTCCCCGTGGTGGATGACGGGTGGATGCACGGGATCCTCTCCATCGGCGACGTCGTGGACGCGCTCCGGACCAAGGTCGAGGTGGAGAATCGTTACATGAGGGACTACATCCAGGGGAAGTTCTTCTAGGCTCGGAGTCCCCTGACGTCACTCCGCCATCTCCTGCTCCTGCGGCCGCACCAGAAGAAGGGGCCACTTCGCTCCCCGCAGCACCTTGTCCGTGACGCTTCCCAGGAGAGCTCGCTTGACCCCGGTGTACCCGTGGGTCGCGATGGCGATGAGGTCCACCTCCTCCGTCTCCGCCGTGTTCAGGATGGAGCGGGCCGGAGCATAGTGGGACTCGATCCTGTAGGTGGCTTCGACGCCCTCCTTCGCCAGGCGCTCCACGACCCCCGAGAGATAGCCTTCGGCTCTTGCGAGGCGCTCCTCCAGGCGGCCGGTGGGGAGGGGGGAGACCCTCGCCCCCATGGTCACGTTGGGGGAAACCACGTGGAGAAGGGTGAGGCGGGACCCCATGGCCTGGGCGAGGTCCACGGTGGGCTCCAGGATCTTCTCACCCGTTCTGGAGCCGTCCAGGGGGACCAGAAAATGATCGAAGCGGGCCATGGGGAAGGTCTCCCCATCCTCCAGGGGCCGGATCACCAGAAGTGGGAAGGTGCTGTTTCGCACCAGTGAATCCGCCACACTTCCCAGCCAGGCCCGGCTCACACCGGTCCGGCCGTGGGTCGTCATGACGATGAGCTGGGCCCCGATCTCACGGGCGTGCCGCTCCAGGGCCTCCGTCACATATCCCTCCAGAAGAGCGGAGCATATGCGATTGTCTGGAAGCTCCGCCTTCATGGCCTCCTCGTGCCTCAACAGGTAGGCCCGCTGCTCCTCTGCGTGCTTCTCCACGTAGGCAGCCATGTTCACCCCCTCGTACTGGAACTGGGTGTTCTGGAGGAGGTCGGTGGGCGGGTCGCAGCACTGCACGTGGGAGATGTTCACCGATGCGCCGGTCTTCGCCGCCACCGCTCTTGTGAAGGGGAGCGCCTGTTCCCCGAAGGTGGAGCCGTCCAACGTCACGAGAATCCGATCCAGCATTGAGCCCTCCAGAAAGGTTGCCAGGGGGGGCCTGGGGATGTCGGAGGAATCTACTGCCTGGATCGCGGGGCGGACAAACCCAACGGGAGATGCGGCGTTCGATGCAGCGGCCGTTGGATTCAATCTGCCCCGCCACCTACCTTCATCCTCTCCTCCCGGGGTCTGACGGAACGTGGGCCATGTGGCCCCCCCCGTGGCTGGAGCGACCCTCACGAATGGGCTGGGTCCATGGACACGAGGATTCTCCGACGACACGCAGAAGCCATCTTTCGGGCCGGCCTCGAGGGGGTCGACGCAGCGGCGGCGGTGGCCCGGTGGGTGCGGATGCACGGAACCACTCTCCGGGTGGGGGGCGACAGCCTCGCTCTGGACGCCTTCGAACGGACCAGAGTGGTGGGGATGGGCAAAGCCTCCGCCGCCATGGCCGGCCCCCTGGAGGAGATCCTGGGAGACCGAATCGACGACGGTGTCATCATCGTCAAGGATGGCCACGGTCTGCCCCTTCTCCGGATTCGGGTCCGTGAGGCGGGACACCCGGTCCCCGACGAGAGGGGGGTCCGGGCGGCGGAAGAGATGATCCGACTCGTGCAGGGTGGCCGCCCCCGCGATCTGCTCTTCTGCCTCGTCTCCGGCGGTGGGTCGGCGTTGAGCCCGGCTCCGGCCAGGGGGATCACCCTGGAGGAAATGCAGGAGATCACCCGGCTTCTTCTCGGCTCAGGCGCCACAATCCACGAGCTGAATACGGTTCGGAAGCACATCTCTCGGCTGAAGGGGGGCCTTCTGGCCCGTCTCGCCCACCCCGCGACCGTGATCTCCCTGATCCTCTCCGACGTGGTGGGTGACGACCTGGACACCATCGCATCCGGCCCCACCGTGCCCGATGGGGGGACCTTTCGAGACTGCCTGAGGATCCTGGACCGGAGAGGAATCAGGGCTCTGGCTCCCGGCGGGATTCTCACCGTTCTGGAGGCCGGTGCCAGAGGGGAGATCCCTGACACCCCGAAGGCCGGGGATCCGGTCTTTGATTCGGTGAGAAACCTCATCGTGGGAAACAACCGGATGGCCCTGGAAGCCGCCGCGGCAAAGGCCCGGGAGCTGGGATACGACACCCAGCTTCCGGCGGGCTACGAGGAGGGGGAAGCGCGGGAGGTGGCCCTGGCCCACGTGGCTCTGGCCCGGGACGTCCAGGAGCGCTCCGGCTCCGCCTCCCGGGCCACCTGCATCATCACGGGAGGGGAGACCACGGTGACCGTGCGGGGGAAGGGAACCGGGGGGAGGAACCAGGAGCTCGCCCTTGCGGCGGCACTGGAGATGGACCGTACGTCGGGCATCGTGGTCCTGAGTGCCGGCACCGATGGTACCGACGGGCCCACGGAGGCTGCCGGTGCGGTAGCGGACGGTGAGTCCGTGGACCGGGGAAGAAGGGCCGGAATGGACGCAGGAGAGTACCTGGCCGCCAACGACTCCTACAACTTCTTTCGCCCCCTGGGGGACCTGTTGCTGACGGGCCCGACCTTCACCAACGTCATGGACCTCCGAATCGTCCTGGTGGCCCCCCCGTCCTGACCCGGGGCGCGCCAACAACCTCCCCTCTCAGAGGGGGCTCAGGAAGTCCCTCCCCGAGGCTCGGGGCGCCCCCCCTCCACCCACTCCGGCGTGGCCCCGTCCGCCAGGACCCGCACCGCCTGGATCAGGGTCTCCACCACCTGGGTCATGCTCTGGAAGTCGATGCGGTCCACCTCGTCATCGGGGGTGTGGTAATCCTCGTGGAGATCGGAGGAGGAGAGGGTGTGGGCCGGGATTCCCGCCATGGCAAAGGACGCGTTGTCACTGCCAAAGAAGAGGCCGCGATCCGGAAACGGGTCCGGCTTCACCTCCAGCCCATCGGACACCAGGATCGGACCGAGAGTGGAGCGCTCGAATCCGGTGAGCCAGCCGGTCCCGGCCCCCTCATAGATCGGACCCGGACGACCGAGCATCTCCACGTTCAGATCCGCCACCGTCTCTTCGAGCGGAAACACGGGGTGCTCCACGTACCAACGGGATCCCAGGAGACCCATCTCCTCCCCGGTAACCAGAAGGAAGAGGACGGTCCGCTTCCCGGGCCCGTCCTGGGCCATGGAATGAGCCACCTCCAGGACAGCGGCCACGCCGGACGCGTCGTCGTCTGCACCATTATATATGGAATCCCCCTCCGCCTCCGCCGGCGTGCCGGGCCGTGGGGGGCGCCTTCCCAGATGATCGAAGTGGGCGCTCACGACGATGATTTCCTGCCCCCGCTCAGGATCCGTTCCCCACAGGATCCCCCCCACGTTCACATCGACGACCTCCTGGAGCACCTCCAATCCCTGAGTCGACTCGTCGCCTTCCAGGAACAACCGCTGCCTCCCCCGAGCGTCCGTGGCCTCCACCATGGGGACGGGCTGGAAGAAGCTCCGGTCGAACGCCGGCTCAAGCCCGGAGGATTCCAGCTCCCCCGCGATGAAGTCCGCGGCCTCAGCCGACCCCCGGGTTCCGGTCATCCTCCCCTCCAGGGAGTCGGCGGCGAGAATGCTGAGGATTCCCTCCAGGCGGGCCGTGCGGGAGAGTGTATCCTGAGGCGACGAGACGTCGCCGCCTCCTCGGGTTCCCGTGCATGCGGTGGCCAGAAGGAGAAGGCCTGTCCAGAGAAGTGCCGAACAGGCGGAGGGCTTCGAGGCAGGTGGTTTCATCTCGAGAAGCTTTCCAGGGAAGGGAGCTGCACCGGGTGAGGAAGCAGACGCTCCCGGACTCGGACCCCGTTTCGACCCGTTGAGAGTAAGGGGGGGGGATCGAACCCTCAAGAATCCCGATGCGTGAAAAACTTCTCACGACCCCTTGACGAAG
>JASFRP010000017.1:0-13635 GCA_050114895.1 Gemmatimonadota bacterium | reverse complement strand
TCCTCTCCCCACGTGCGAGAGCACCGACCCTCCCCGTCGTAGGTGTAGTAGATGGAATAGCTCAGAGGGTTCGTCATCCGCACCAGACGACCGGGGGCGTCATACCCGTAGGTCGTCTGGTGTCCCTCGGCGTCGGAGAAGCTGACCTGGCTTCCCTCCGCGTCGTAGCCGTACCGGGCTACGGTCTGTGTCCTCTCGCCGCTGACGACGGCCACCTCGGCGATGCGGCCTGCGCCGTCATTCAGGATCCTGATGCGGGAACCGGTGGAAAGTTGGATGGCGGCCAGCTTCCGGGAAGCGTCATACTCGAAGACGGCGCTGTGCTGGCCATGCAGGAGTCGGGAAACAGAGGCGAGGCCTACCCCCCCCCGGAAGGTGAACTCCAGAGTCGGGTGGCCGGTTCGGCGCACATGATAGGTCTGGTGGCCGGAGGGGGAGAGCTCGTACCCGCTCCAGACGCTGGTCCCGGAGTCTGCGTCAATGGGGGGAAGCTCCACGGTGGAGCCGTGCCCCGTACGAAGAATGAAGCCGTCGGCAACTTTCTGGAGCGTGGCCTGGTACTCATGGCGCCATCCTAGCCCCACGGGGGATGGCTCCCGGGCCCAGGAGCTGTCGTAGTATCGGCGCCATCGAAACGGGAAGGGCCCGGACAGCTCGAAGTCCGTGAACTCTTCCACCACCGAGCCTGTGATGGCATCCACCGGACACCCGCCCTTACAAGACCCTTCGTTGGAGGCCGCCTTGTTCCCCTTCTTCCCCTTCCGTCCCCTTCCTTTCTTGCCCTTCCCCTTGCCTTTCTTGAGCTTCTTGAACGCGCCGCCCAGAGCAGCCATTCCCGCCCTCATCCCCAGCGCCATCATGGAGACGGTGGGAGCGCCTCCCACCAGCACCAGGGGCCCGGCGGGGACGGAGAGAAGGACGCTGGTGGGCAGGACCATGGACTTCGTCTTCGTGCCCTTCTTTTTCGGCCTCGGGGGAGGGGGCATCCCGATATCGTGACAGCTGAGAACCGGAAGGCCGAGGAAGGATAGCGGCTCTCCGTCTGCCAGGACGGTGGAGCTGCCCATGAAGTTCTCGCATTCGTTCCCCGGAGGTTTCTGGAAGGGCCCGCCCATGGGGATATGCGAAGGAATGTTCTTTCCCGCGCTCCCGGCCACACCTCGTGGGATGGAGTTGACCATGACCGTTGCCCCTATGAAGGGGGCATAGTCCATGGGATCGATGACCATCCCGATGAAGGGGTGCGGAAGGGGTGTGGGAACGGGCCCCGCGGGGGTGGGGATCAGGACGATGTGGATGTCCACCCCCATGACCGGATCGAAGTGTTTGCTGGCGATCATGGCGGAGCCCCTCCCGGTTCCACGAGCTCCCTCCAATCCTGCCCCAGGCGTTCCCGTATCCAACCCTCCAGGCCATCTCGGCCGCACAGGTCCGGGAGATCTCCACACACTCTGAGTAATCCCTCCCCGGCGTACGGAAGAGAAGTGTGCCGTCGATCCTCCAGCTCCATCTCCTCGCCGACCTGGAATGCCAGGAGGCCACACCGCCAGCTCTCGTCCGGCTGCCCCGCCTGCTCATAGCTGAAAGAGGCCAGTCTCCAGCATTCGATGGTCATCTGTTCCCGGGCGTCCGTCTGCTCCTGGGCCAGGGGCACCGCCGACTCGAAGACCCGGGCAGCCTCGCGGTACTCCTTCCCGCTCAGAAGAGCGCTGCCCTGGGAGAGCCGGCTATGGAATCGCACCTTTTTCGCGACCTCTTCATCCCCCATCACTTCATCCCCGACCCCTTCATCCCCCTCCTCCGGCTCGGCGACGGCGGCCTCGGAATGCTCATACGCGACGGCAGCCTCTTTGGGCTTCCCGGCATTCATGAGGGCGCCGCCGATGACAAAGTGGACCAGCGCCTCCAGAGCCGGCCATCTCTGTGTTCGGGCGATGTTCAGGGCGGGAGCGCTGGCCCTGGGCAAACGACTCGGATCCCCGGACGAGAGGGCCAGGAGGTTCAGGAGGTGGCGCCGGAAGTTCACTCCGGGACCGGATCCTCCCGATTGGGCCGACAGCTCCTTGAGGATCCCCAGGAAATCGATCTCCGGCTTCTGCACCCAGACGAGATCCCGGGCGGCGTCGGAGATGCGGTCCAAGGCTCGGGAGTGATCCATCTCCACGGTGCAGATACGAACCTCCGGAGGGAGGTCCGAGTGGATAACGACCCAGAGCCAATCCCCCCATTCCTTCGGGTCGGCGATGGAGGAGGGGAGTAGGACGATGGCCAGGTGGTCTGCATCGTCGCTGTAGAAGTCGGCCAGAGAACTGACGGCCCGAGCGAATATCTGGGGATCTGCCAAGCGTGGGTGGGGAGGGGGAGGCTTCCATCCCACGGAACAACCGGTCTCCTGGATCTCCTCCTGGTCCCTCTCGAGGGCTTCCGAGAGGTCGGCCAGGAGGGTGGCCCCGTAGTCCTCGGCTGAGACGAAGGGATTCTCGAAGAGGAGAAAGAGATCCGGGGTGCTCCCAGCCACATCGGCTTCCGACCGGAGAAAGGTCTCCACCATCTGCCTGGAGTCGTCGTTCACGATCCATCGGAGGAGCCGCGGGTCCGGTTCGGAGGTGAAATCCATCCAGATCTCGGCGAGCTCGTCGAGGGTGCGGGTGACCGGGTTCGGAGCCTGACCGGATTCCATTCCCGTCGCCTCAGTTCAGCTTCACCATGGGCCCCATGATGGTCACGCCGCTGGGGTCGACGGTGACCGAGCTTCCACCGCAGGTGATGCTCACCTTTCCCTTTCCCTGAATGGAGACCTGCACTCCGTCGACGGTCACGTTGGCGGCGGCGGAGATGGTCAGGTTCCCGCCGGCCTTCACGTCCACGTTTCCCGAGGCGTTCAGGGTGGCGTTGGCCCCTGCGTTGATGGTGGCGTTGGCCCCGGCGTCCACCGTCGTGTCGGCCCCACTCGTCATTGAGGTCTTGGATCCCGCGTCCAGTGTGACGGAGCCACCGACGGAAGTGGACTGATCTCCCGACACCGAGGTGGACTGGCTCCCCCCCACGGAGACCGATTGGTCCGCGCCGACGTCCGTCTTCTGAGTCGCGCCCACGGTGGTGCTCTGATCGGCCCCCACCGAGATGGTCTGGTTGGATCCGATATCCTCCGTGTCGTCAACGCCCACCGACGTCGTCCGGTTGTTCCCCACCGAGTTGGTCTGGTCGTTCCCCACGGCGGTTCCCTGGTCATACTGGGCATGGATGTTCATCATCTCCTTGCCCTTGGTGTCCGTCATGGTGATCTCGTTGTCGCCCCCTCCACCGGGAGAGCTCCTGGACTTCATCCCCATCTGGATTCCCGACCCCGGGAGCTGGAACGGCGGTGTCTGCTCGGCGTTGTAGACCGAAGACATGATGATGGGCCGATCGGGGTCCCCTTCCAGGAAGTCCACCACGACCTCGTTTCCGATTCGGGGGATGGACACGGAGCCGTACCCTTTTCCTGCCCATGGCGAGGCCACCCTGACCCAGCACGAGCTGTTCTCGTCCTTCTTCCCTTCACGATCCCAGTGGAACTGGATCTTCACTCGACCGTGCTTGTCGGTGTAGACCTCTTCGCCGGCCGGCCCCACCACCACCGCGGTCTGGGTTCCCCTCACCGTCGGTTTCGAATGGGTCCGGGGCGGTCGGTAGTGGACGGAGGCGGGGATGCATTCGAACCGATTCCGGTACTCGGTTCCCTCGGACGAGTCGGGAGACCGATAACTCCCGTCCAGCGCCTCGTGCTCCACGGAGAGGAGGAGATACGCCTTGTTCGCTGCCTTCACCGGGTAACCGACGAGGTTGAACTGATGCCCTGCCGCGAAGGCACGTACCCTGGATCTCCCCTTCACGGTCTCTTTGCTGGCGGAGAGAGCTTCCAGCCAGAGCCCGGCGTATCGTTCTCCCTCCGCAGTCTCCAGGAACCTTCCCGGGTAATCGTAGACCTCTTCGTAGCTTCCGGCGTTGGCGGTGCTGAGGAGGTTCAGAGACGGCTGCAACGCGTTGTAATCCGTGATGGTGACGGACGTGGGGTGTACGGCCAGCTCTCGCTGGAGGGTCGTGATGATGTCTTCCCCGATGAACCCTTCCGGGCTCGACGTCACTCGGGCGTCCTCCTGGGAACAGGTTGGGATCGTACTGGGGTCATCCGCCAGGATGAGCTGATGACTCGACTCCGTGTGCTCGAAGAAGTAGAAAATGCCTTCCTCTGCCATGAGCCGGGAGACGAAATCCAGGTCCGACTCCCGGTACTGCACGCAGTACTCCCTGGCCGGGTACGAGCCCATGCACTTGTTCGAGAAATCTGCCTCGGGGTAGTCGGCGAAGATCTCCTCGATGATTTCCGGCACGGACTTGTTCTGGAAGATCCTGCAGTCGTTGGAGAGGGAGAGAAACCAGAGCCAGGGGACCACGTCAGCCTGGTAGGCGTGAAGCACAGCCGCACCTCCCAGCTGGGTAAAGCGGGAGACCCTCCCGTTGATCTGCCGCCTGGTTCCGTCGGGGAGCCCAATGGAGATGGTGACCGGCTCACGAAGGAGGGATTCGGCCTCGATGGCTGGATCTTCCGACAGGAGTTGCAGCGTGAAGTGGAAGGGCCTCGAGACGACCTCCCTTCCCGAGAGACCCTCCAGGAGGAGGACGTCGTCTCCCAGGGGGGTCTCGACCGCCAGGACTCGGTCCTTTTGGGAATACTTGGCCATATCGGTGATCCCGCCTTTCTCCGGTTACAGCCCCCCGGGTCTTCGCCCGGGGGTGGCGCTCGCGGTGGCTGTCGTCCTCGTGCATGCTGCGACACGGCCGCACCCGGCCGGAGCCCCTCAAGCAGAATGCGAATACGAGAAGGCCCCCTCCGGACCGATGGAGACCTGGATGCTGGAGGGCATCTCTCCCTCCACCATGGCCTGAAGGAGCACCCGGGAGAGGTCCGGAAGGAGCGTGTTCGTCAAGATGTTGTCGATGTTCCGAGCTCCACTTTCCACCTCTGTGCAGCGGGCGGCCACTTCGTCGATGAGCGTGTCGTCGTACTCCAGGGCGATCCGGTGGGTCTCCTGGAGACGGCTCACGATCTTCCCCAGCTTCAGCCGCACGATCGTCTTCAGCGCGTCGTCCCGGACCGGGAAGTAGGGCACGATGACGGTACGGCCCAGAAACGCGGGTTTGAAGACCCCGTCCAGCTCGGGCTTGAGGGCCTTCACCAGACCTTCCCAGCTGGGCATGGTTTCCGGGTCCTCACACAGCTTCATGATGGTGTCGGTGCCGGCGTTCGTCGTGAGGACGATGATGGTGTTCTTGAAGTCGATCCTTCGCCCCTCTCCGTCCTCCATCTGCCCCTTGTCGAAGACCTGGAAGAACAGCTCCAGGACGTCGGGATGGGCCTTCTCGATCTCGTCCAGGAGGACCACGGAATACGGACGCCGCCGCACGGCCTCCGTCAACACCCCGCCCTCGCCATACCCCACGTACCCTGGAGGCGACCCCTTGAGGGTGGAAACGGTGTGGGCTTCCTGGAACTCCGACATGTTGATGGTGACCAGGTTCCGTTCCCCCCCATAGAGGAGGTCCGCAAGGGCAAGGGCCGTTTCCGTCTTTCCCACACCGCTGGGTCCCACGAACAGGAAGACGCCCTTGGGCTTCTTCGGGTCCTCGATCTTGGCAAAGGAGGTCCGGATCCTGTGGCTCACCACCTCCATGGCGTGATCCTGTCCGATGATCCGGCTCCCCAGGTGCTGCTCCAGGCTCAGGGCCGTCCCCATCTCGTCTCGCATCATCTTTCCCACCGGAATCCCCGTCCAGCCCGAGATGACCTGTCCCACGAGGTCGGAGTCCACCACCACCGGGATCAGCGGATTCTCCCCCTGAAGGGCTCTGAGCTCCTCGTCGAACTTCCCCAGCTCCGACTTCAGCCCGTCCAGGTCGGCCTGAATCCCCTTGTCTTTCGCCTTTGTCTTTCCGTCTCCCTCTTTGCCCCCGGCCTCCGTCTCCTTTTCCCCTGACTCTGTTGGGGGAGCTGGAGGCTCTCCTCCATCGCCGAAGATGGCCTCTTCGATCTCCTTCCGGAGGTCACGGACCCTTCCCACGAGGGAGAGCTCCTTCTCCCATCGGGCCGTGAGATCGGTGAGCTCCGACTCGACTCGAGCCTTCTCCTCGGCGATCTCGGCGAGCCGGTCGCCGTGGTCCGCACCCAGGGCGGCCTCCCGCTCCAGGACCCGCGTCTGCACCGCCAGGTCGTCCAGTCGCCGGCGGGCCGCCTCCACGGAGGCGGGGGTCGAACCTTGCCCCAGCGCCAGCCGGGCGCATGCCGTGTCAAGGACGCTGACTGCCTTGTCCGGTAGCTGGCGTTCGGAGAGGTAGCGGGCAGAAAGGTGGACTGCCGCCTCCATTCCGTCCTCCAGGATCCGAACGCCATGGTGCATCTCCAGGCGCGGGACGACGCCCCTCATCATGACCTTGCAGAGCTCCTCCTCCGGCTCGTCCACCTTCACCAGCTGAAAGCGGCGGGCCAGGGCCGGATCCTTCTCGAAATATTTCTTGTATTCCGACCAGGTAGTGGCGGCGATGGTCCGGAGCTCCCCTCGGGCCAGCGCTGGTTTCAGCAGGTTGGCCGCGTCCCCCTGACCCGCGGCTCCCCCTGCTCCGATCATCGTGTGGGCTTCGTCGATGAACAGGATGATGGGCGCGGGGGATGACTTGACCTCTTCGATGAGGCCCTTCAGACGGTTCTCGAACTCCCCCTTCACGCCGGCGCCAGCCTGAAGCAGGGCCAGGTCCAGGGTCCGGACCGTCACGTTCTTCAGGACGTCGGGGACGTCTCCCTCGGCCACCCGCATGGCGAAGCCCTCAACCACGGCGGTCTTACCCACGCCGGCCTCTCCCACCAGGATGGGGTTGTTCTGTCGGCGCCGGGTGAGGATGTCCACCACCTGGCGTATCTCGAAGTCCCGTCCCAGGACCGGGTCCAGCTGCCCTTCCTTTGCCCGGGCGGTGAGGTTCTGGGTGTATTGGTCCAGCTTAGCCGTGCTGACCGGCCTCCCGGTGGCGGCGTCCGGTGCCCCGGATGGGGCGGAAACCGCCTCCTCCGCCGACCCTTTGACGATTCCCGAGAACTCCTTCCTCAGTTTCTCCCCGGAGATCTTGTCCAGCTCCGGGCTGATGGAGGTGCCCATGCGCCTGAGCTCCGGGCTCACCGCCATCGCCACCAGGGTGAACCCGCTTCGGATCTGCGTCGCGCCGTGCTCCAGGGAGCCGTATTGCCACGCGTGGGACAACATCTCCACGAGACTCGGGCTCAGGGACGGTGTTCGAGCGTTCCCGGTCTTCAGGCTGTCGAGACTCTTGTCCAGATCGGCTACCAGGCGTGAACGGTCGACTCCGAACTGGTGAAGGATGAGGGGAGTGTCTCCGTCGTTGTCATCCAGGAGCTTCCGGAGGAAATGCTCCACCTCGACGTCGTAGTGGGTTCGGCCGACACAGAGTCCCGCGGCGTTCTCCACCGCGCTGCGGGTCTGGGGGTTCAGCCTGGCGACGAGAGATCGGATGTCCGGGTTCATGGTTACCGTTCCCTTCTAAAGGGTAAGAGTCGTCTCGTCAGCGTCCCGCCCGAAGGGGCGCGTGCGAATCCAAGTGCACCATCCGAGGGGGGTCGCCCCTTCCTGCTCGGCTCCCAGGACCACCGGTGGCACATCTTCTCGGGCGAGGATGAGCTGAAGCTCGAAATCGTACTGACCGTCGCTGAAGAAGGTCGTAAGGGCTCTCAGGGCCTTGTGGGCTCGGCCCCGAGGGAGGAAATCCTCGTATCGGTCTCGGGAGATGGGGCCGATCCTGATACGGACGCGGGCCTGGGGATCCCAGAACTCGTCGCCCACCACCGTGTGCTCCCCCAGGCGGGGAGAGGATTCGTCCACCTCCTCGTCCAGTCGGCACTGAGACTCGGCGGAGAGAGAATACCAGCCCCCGACGAACTGTTCGACGGAAGCAGGGACGTCGAAATAGTCCTGGATCATCCGCTCCAGGGAAGTCGCATTCCTCTGCTGGAGTCCCAGGAGACCTCCGTAGAAGAGGAGGTCGTCATCCGGCACATCCATCCTGCTCCGGAGAGTGGGGCTCCCCAATCCCATGAGCTCCAGGAGGCGGGATGACACCGGGTCCTTTTCCCCTCGCTCGAACAGGACGAAGAACCGGCCCTTCTCCATGGCTCGATAGAACAGCGAGACGAGCCTGTGCTGGAAGATGTCCAGAAAGGCCCGGAGGGGGTTGGACGCCTCCCGATCCATGGACTGAACCAGACGGGAGTAGTGCAGGGGGAGGACGCCCTGATTCCCCACCAGCCCCATGAAGTTGACCTCGACCCGGGGCCCGCCGTTCGGGTCCCAGGCGATCTCCTGAACCTCACCGGCGGGGAAGGCCAGGCTCGGATTGGTGGTGAAACGGACCACCTCCTCCGAGGGAAGGGAGAAGCTCCCGACGCCTTCCCGCTCGGGATGCAGGAGGCGCAAGAGCCGGACAACCTGGAAGAAGTCGAAGGAATGGGCATCGGCCCGGAGCGCCTCTTCCAGCCCGTCTAGCCCTAGAGGAGGGGTTTCTGGCCTGCTCTCGGATGCCATTCTCTTAGTGTGTAGGTCTTCTGTTTTGAGCGAACTCTCGCCACCAGCTGAGAGAAGCTGTTCATGTTCGAGTACAATCCCAGGAAACGCTCCAGCACACTCGCCAGGAGGTAGATCCCGCCCCCGGAGAAATACTCCTCGTCGAAGTCGATGGTGACCTTGCGCCCACGGGCGAAGCTGAGGCCGTGCTCACCCCTCACCCGGGCGAAGGCTGGAGTGCTGCCGACCCCCGTGATGCCCTGGATGTGTTTCTCACCCGCCTCCCTGTTCCCGAAGTTGTACAGCTGCAGCAGCTCCCGGAGCGCGGCGCCGCCTTCATCCACCAGCGACAGGTAATTCAGAGAGAACTGGGAGACGATCCTCCAGAACGTGGAGCTGCCCAGGGGCGGTTGGATGGGTTTGGTCGGATGCATGAGGGATACGATCCGTGTCAGGGCCGACCCCTCACCGCCTTCCGCGTGGAAATCGTGGTCCGTGCCGATGGGGAGCTTGCTGGGGAGGGTCCCGTTGAAGCAGGTCAACCGGGCCGACACCGAGGGGAATTCGGGCTGGATGGTGTTTCCCCCAGGATCCACGAATGCCAGGCTCACGTCCGTCGCGCCGTCCTCCAACCAGCTGCTGGGAAAACGTCGGAGGTGCCAGAACACGGACTCGAATCCCAGGTTCTCCCGGCTTCGATAGGAGAAGAACGGCTCCAGGGGGTGACGCGTGGGCCGGGTTCCCACTACCGCCTCCACCTGATCCACGGAGAAGATCTCCGGTGCAAACTCCCGGGTAGCTCCCTTGCCCCGGAGGAGGTATTCGGCTCTTCTCTGCGTGAGTCGAATGGGCTCCGACTCGGTGGAGAAGAGGTTCACGACCGGAGTGCATCCGAGGCGGAGCGTGTCCCTGGTGACGCCACGCTCCAGCGCTTCCTGGCGTTCGGGAGCGGAGAAGGGCCCAAGCAGAAACAGGACTTCCATCTCGGTCCCGAAGCCGGCAGCTGCCACCCGCTCCAAGCCGGACAGGTCCAGGAAGAGAAACTTGTACGGGAAGGTGAAGTACTCCTGGATCACCCGGTAGCCCAGGAAGGAGTTCCGGGGAAGCGGGAGCATCCCCTCCTCCTCCTGGAACCCCACGGGTGTCAGCGAGGCCCGAGGGAGGGATACCGTCTTGCCCCCGGCGCTTCCCGGCTCTCTACAGACGATCTCGGTGCAGTTGTTGTCCAGGATCTCGTAGAGGGATGAAATCAGAGGCAGGTCGCCGTCCAGGTAGAAGCGGAGGGTTCCCAGGTCCAGCTCCCCCAGGGTCAGGCCACTCGTGCTCTCCAGTCTGACGGAGAGGACCGCCGCCACTTCCTTTGCCCGGCTCCCCAGGTCGAGGCCGTGGGGGGACTGCCATTTCGCCCCGGACACTCTCAACGGCCAGAGCTTCACGGGATAACAGGTTCGGAATCGGCACCGGACCCCCTCGGCCTTCGTGGGGGGGGAGACGAGGCTCTGGCCCGCGTCCACCAGGATTCCCGACGCAAGGTCCTGCTCCGGATCCACCTCCATCTGGACCACCGACATGGAGGGGATGGGTCGCAGGTAATGGGGGTACACGATGTTGAGGAGAGCCTGGCTGATCTCCGAGAAGTCGTCGTCTATCCGCCTGTGTATGCGTGCGGAGAGGAAGGCGAACCCCTCCAGGAGCCTCTCGACATGGGGATCGGCCCAGCGTCCGGCCTCCATGCGGAGGCCCTCCGCCACCTCGCCGTGCTGGTCTGCGAACTCCTTGCCCAGTTCCCGGAGGTAGCGCAGCTCCTGCTCGTAGTAGTCCTTCAACCCGGGCTCACGCATGGGGCTCCACGCTCACCTCAAATCGTTTGCTCGTGGTTTCCAGAACCGTGTCGAACTCCACCCTCTCGGGATCCGGGTCGGTGCGGAGCGTGGCCTCCACGCGGAAGCGGACGCGGCGCCGGAGCGTTGCCTCCTTCGGTCTCTGCTCTCCCTCGTCGGGATCGACCACCTCGACGTCCGTAAGCCTCGGTTCGAATCGCTCGATGGCTTCCTGGATAAGGCGGCGGATCTGGTCAGCGGTTCCCGCCGCGTCCGCGCTGAGGCTCGCGAAGTCCAGGAGGCCATAGTTGTAGAGGGAGTCCGCCAGATGGTCGAAGGGTGCCTCGGCAGGTTCGGATACCTGACGGGTATTGAGGAGCTGTTCCAGATCCCTGAGGACGTTCCGTTCCAGAAGCTTGACCGACTCCTCCCAGCTCCGGGCCGGTCGCCCTTTGTCACCTCCTCCTGCCCGGATCAGGTCGGTACCCATCAACCGATCGAGGACGGATTGGCGGACCAGGTCTTCGGCCATGGATGGCTCCCTAGCTCCCGTCGGTGGGGTTGTAGGGGGTGATGGGCATCGGCGTGGGCCCACCCGATGGCGACGGTGGGTCTTTCTGCTGTGAGCTGGGCGGCGTCGCCGTGGGTGTCGGCTCCGGTCCACCTCCAGGGGCAGCGGGAGATTTCCGACCCACCTGCATCGCCAGGAGGGGGTCCAGCTTCGCCAGGCGGGGATAGAGCTTCTGCCTCAGCTGCCCCTCCTTCTGGGGGTCGAGGCACTGGATCAGCAATCCCATGGGTCTCGCCACGATCTCCGCCGTCTCCCAATCCTCGAGCTGGTGTCTGTCCACCAGGGCCACCAGCTCGTCGAGGATGGGACGGGCGACGGGAGACATGTCGTGGTTCACCATGATGCCTGCTGCCTCGGTCTTCGCGATGAACCGGGCCCGTTGGCTACGCTCGTGCTCGGCCCTCTCGATGAGCATCTCCACCGCTCCCTCCGGGTTCCCCGCACGGGCCATCGCCATGGCCCGGTCGAACCCGGCCTCCCGGATGATCCGGTCGGCATCCGCAGCGCGACGACTCTCTTCGGCGTCGCCTTCCCCCGGGGGGCCCGGGAGGAGCTCCTCTCCCTGAAGCCAGGCCATGGTGTCCCGAGAGGCGGTGGGGGAGTCGTCCATCAGGCTGGCTTCCAGGAGGGAAGGGACGTCCTGGAGGAGAGAGCCGAGGGCGCTCCGAATTGCCGCGCTGGCCTGGCGGTGCTCCGGCCCCAGCTTGTCCAGGGAAAGGACGGCATAACGCTGAAGGTCGAGCCAACCCCTCCCCACGGGGGACGCCATGATTTCTTCGGAAGCTTCCAGGAGCTCGTCATGCTTCTTGTCCAGGAGGAGACTCTTGAGGTGGGTCCTCTGGGCGGTGGAGGGCGCCTCCAGGATCCTCGGATCCACGTATTCTCCTCCAGCCCTGACCTCGCCCCAGCGGAGGGCCCGGGGGAGCAGGTAACCCGAGGGGTCCCCGGGGCGCTCTCTCCGAAGGACCCTCGCCGCCGCGGCAACGACGACAGCCGCCTCTTCCGCCGTCTTGGGCTCGGCAGACACGAGGACGGTGTCGCTCCCCGAGGGGGCCCCAACCCCGCCGGGGCTCCCCGCCGCCGCGCCCTCGCCTCCCTCGGCCGCAGGGGCCGACGTCGGCTTGGCGCTGGGCGGGGCAGGTTTCCGACCCAGGAGATCCTCTCCTGCTGCCGCCACCCGCTTGAGGGCATCGGCGAAGCTGGCATACCGTGGTGGCTTCTCCCCAGCCGCCTCGAACCGCTCCTTTCCCAGCTCGTCCAGCTCTTCCAGGGCCCGGGTACAACGCTGGAGGGAGCTGGCCAGCTCCTCGTACCACTCCCTCGACGTCTGGGCGAAGGCGG
Organism: Gemmatimonadota bacterium; assembly: GCA_050114895.1. Classification (GTDB taxonomy): domain Bacteria; phylum Gemmatimonadota; class Gemmatimonadetes; order Longimicrobiales; family Gaopeijiaceae; genus JASFRP01. The sequence continues at coordinate 1,300 of JASFRP010000017.1, read as the reverse complement.
AGCCGAAGTCCTGGCCCTCGTCGCCGTCCGCTCCCGCGGCGGGCTTCTTATCCCCTTCCTCCTTCGCCCATTCCTTGTACTCCGTGTACCGATGACCGAACTCGGTGAGGGGGGCCAGGTAGAGGGCGTAGGACACGTCGTCGGATCCCATCCAGTCGAGGATGGGGGCCCTGCTCGGGATACCGGGATGGAGTCCATCCCAGAAGTTGTCCAGCAGGCCTTTCACTACCTCGAGCCCCGTGGCGAGGCCAGAATACCCCTCCACACGCAAGAGGCTGACCGCGAGGAGGACTGCGACCTTGAGATCTTTTGACTGATCCCGGAGGAAGTCCGTGGCGAGCTCCACCACCAGCTCGAACTCGTCCCCGACCTCTTCCGTGACCCCTGTCGGGGTCATTAGGGCCGGCTGGTCGGCGTCCAGGAATGCACGCTCGATGGCGGCGAACTCGTTACTGCTGCGCAGCTCGGGGCCCGCAGGGGTATCACCCTCGATGGGCGCCAACAGCTCCTCGAGTAGAGACATAAGGCAGTGGGGTTATTTCCCCGCTCGGTTCAGCGGTCGGGGGTAGCGATGACGAGCTCTCGAACCTCCAGGAGAGGAAAGTCCTCACCGTCGACCAGAAGCATCTTCTGTCCAACGGGGATCTCTCCCCCCGATTCGAGCTCCACCCATTCGGTGATTCTGCCCAGGCGAACGGCCTCGTCCGGATGTTGCCAGGCCAGCGGGGTCATGACCGGGAAAAGGGCATCCCCCCCGTACCCTCCGAGGGCGTCGCTGGCCTTGAGCTCCCCTCGGGCCCAGAAGAGGTCCCTGAGCTTCGCCGGTGGCTCGATGCGGAGGTTGGCCAGGTGCTCCATGGGCATCCAGGTGTACCGCCCTCCGACGATCACTTCCAGGCGAGGCCCGATCCGGGGATCCGCATCCCGAAGGTCATCGAAGGGATTGCCATTCAGCGTCCCGGAAACGGAACCGGGGGAGTCGCCCTCGTCGGGCCACTCCCCCTTCCGGAACATCTCCTGCCGCTGCTCCTCCGCCCTCACCGCCTCCTGGTACCAGGCGATGGACACGGCCGCCTCCGGGTCGGCAGCGGTAACGGCACTCAACTGTTTCCGAGCTCGCTCGAACGCCCCGGAGAAGCAGAGGAGCTCGAAGAGGAAGAGGCGGCTCTTCAGGTTCGTCGGATCTTCCCGGAGCGATTGGTTCAGGGCATCGATGGCCTCGGAAAGCCGACCTTCACGGAAGAGGGTATCAGCGTCCACGGGAACCCCTGATCAGCGGTTTATGTATCGACCAGACCGA
>JASFRP010000016.1:0-13849 GCA_050114895.1 Gemmatimonadota bacterium | reverse complement strand
TGGCGACCCTCCTGCCATCGCTCACCACGAACCGGCGGAGCTCCGGAATGGCATCGGCTTCAGCTGCAAGGAAGATGGGCTCCACATAGAGGATCGTCCTTCCCAGCGGGACCACGTGGAGATGGCCGGACCATACCTGGCTTCCACCCTGACGCCAGAGAGAAAACTGCTGGGAGATCACCGGATCCTGCTCCACCAGCGCCTCCACCTGCCGAGGTCCGGGAACCTGCTCTTCCACGGCAATGTTCAGGAGATGGAGCTCACCGTAGTGATCAGGATCGGAACGCGCCGCCAGAAGCCCCGTCAGGTTCTGTCGCCCCGCCGGGACGAACACGGTGGTCAGAAGGAATTCCTCTCGCTCCTCACCCGGAAGCCGGTAGATGCCGTACTCCGGTCGGTACGGAACGGGTCGGGTGCCTTGTGCCAGCTCCTGAGGCAGGGCCCAGACATCCTGCTGGCCGTGGAAGGTAGGCGCGGTCTCCTGGTGGTATTGAAGGAGGACCCTGGCCTGGAGTTCCAGAAGGGATTTGGCGTAGCGGATGTGAAAACGGAGTCCGGCGGGCATCTCCTCCAGGGGTCTGACGACTCCGGGAAACACCCTGGACCAGGCCTCGAGAAGAGGATCCTCATCATCTACCCGGTAGAATCGGGTCTCACCCGTGACGGCGTCCACCGTGATCTTCACGCTGTTCCGCACGTAAGTGGCCGTGCCTCGCCCAACCAGCTCCTGGCGGGCTGAAAGGGGGAACCTCCGAGTGGCGGTGAACCCCTCGAGGATCCAGACGATTCGCCCCTGGTAGATGACTGGGTAGGGCGCTTCCAGGAACCTGAGGAAGGGCGCGATGGCCGCGGCTCTCTCCACCACGCTCCGACGATACACGAAGAGGCTCTCATCCGACACTTCGGAAGCGAAGAGGAGGTTGGGGTCTCGAAAGCGCCAGGCGAAGGCAAGGGTCCGAAACAGTCCCCCGAGGCGTATGCCCTGGATCTCCTGGTCCCCGGTGTCGGGGGTGCCGATCCCCGGCGTGATGACCGCGTAGAGCTGAGGTTGCGACCCGAAATAGACGGATGGGTTGGCCAACTCCAGCGCCGGAGGGCCACCGGATCCCTCCGGCTCGACGGGCGGAATCCCCGAGAGGAACATGGGAGGACGACCCTGCGGAGTCTTCCGGTTCACTGCACTGGCTACGGCGCCCATTCCCGCCAGGTATCGAGGTCGGAGGTGGAGATTCTGCCAGTTCGGGTCCTCGATCCCCCCGGGATCGATCTCCCTTACCGCCACGGCCACCGGGACAATCCCTCCGGTGGAGGGATATCGGTCTACCGCCACCTCGGCGAAGTCATAGTACCGGTACCTGGCTTCGACTTCCTGGAACGTCGTGAGGAGCGTGGCTGAGGTCCAGATGGGGAGTCCCGCGAACTGACGGGCGGCCTCCGCCCAGTCCGGCTGGACATCCTCTCCGTAGTCGTACTCCTCCCTGTTCAGGGAGTCCAGGCCGAAACCCAGCCGCGTGAATTCGAGGCTCGCCTCTATGAACGGAGTCTCCCGAGCCAGCTCGTTCGGCTCGACCTGCCAGCGCTGGACGACCTCGGGGTAGACCTGGAGCAGGATCAGGCCACCCAGGACGACCGCGATCCCCGCTCCCACCAGCGGAGCCAACCTCCGCCGGAAGGCGGACCAGATGGTGGCGACTCCGCCGGCAGCGGACAGGAGTGCCAGCACCCTGTAGGCGGGGACCCGGGCCTGGGCATCTGCGAACCCGAAGATTCCCTGAACCCCGGAATTCCCGTCCAGGAGTAGGAGGAAGGGAGAGAGCCAGAATCTCGCAGCCAGAATGAGGAAGAAGAGCCCCGCCAGCACACCCAGATGTTTTCTGGGGAGCTCTGCGATGTTGGCCCGCCCAGCCCTGAAGGTCAGAGACCCGGTTGCGGCATACCCGGCAGCCGAGAAGGAGAGGAGGAGGAATGCCAGGGCAAGGCCGAGGATGATGAGCCCTTCCACCATGGGAAGGGCGAAGACGAAGAAGGAGATGTCCCGCGAGAGGAAGGGGGTCTTGAGTCCCCACGAGGGCGCCCTGGAAAACAGAAGTGCCCGGATCCCCGCGTCCCGTGGGAAGGAAGCCCCGACCCATAAGCCCAATAGAAGGGAGACAATGGCCACGCCCCAGAGAATCGTCCTGGCGGGAAGCCGCTCGGCGATCTCGAGATTCCCGAATTGGCGCTTGATCTGGATGGCGTTGAAGGTCCGGGCCACCACCCGGAAGTTAAGGAACGCGATCAGGGCGGTGATTATCCCCGCCAGCAGTCGCGTGCCACCGTCGACCAGGAGAAGCGTCCAATACACCGACTCGTAGCCGGCAGAGGAAAACCAGAGAATCTCCGTGTAGAGATTGGCAAACCCCCGTCCCAGGAGCAGGAGCGCCCCCACGCCCACCACCACAAGGATGAGGAGCCGACCCCAGGTTCGGGTCCTGGTCCCCAGGTCAGGCATGGACCCCCTGCGTCGCCAGCCAATCCTCCATCGTCCTCTGGATCTCCTTCAGGCGCTCTTCGGTGCGAGCCTCATAGCGGGTGACGATCACGGGTTGGGTGTTCGAGGTCCGGAGTAGCCCCCATCCGTCGCCGAAGAGGACCCGTGCACCGTCGACGTCGATGACTTCGTGGTTCCGTTTGAAGTATTCCAGCGCCCTTGCCACGACTTCCCACTTCTTCTCCTCGTCCACCTCGATGCGGATCTCGGGGGTGGAGACATAGGCCGGGAGCCTCGCGACGAGCTCCGAGAATGAGTCGGTCCCCCGAGCCAACAGATCCACCAGCCGGCAGGCAGCGTAGAGGGCGTCGTCCGTGCCGATATACTCGTCAGCGAAGCAGATGTGGCCCGATAGCTCGCCCCCCAGAGGTGCCCCTTCTTCCTTCATCTTGGCCTTGATGTGGGAGTGCCCCGTCTTCCACATGATGGGCAGGCCTCCGGCCTCCTGGAAGGCCTCAGGGAGGACCTGGGAGCACTTCACGTCGAACACGAGCTTCTGTCCGGGACCCAGCTTCCTCAAGAGGTCGAGTCCGAAGAGAAGGAGAAGCATGTCTCCCCGCACGACGGAGCCCGTCTCATCCACGGCGCCGATCCGGTCGGCATCGCCATCGAAAGCGATACCCAGGTGGGCTTTCTCATCCCGCACCATCTGGATCATGTCCACGAGGTATTCGTCTACCGTTGGATCCGGATGGTGGTTGGGAAAGGTGCCGTCGGACTCGCAGTAGAGGGGGATGACATCGGCGCCAATCGCCTCCAGGAGCTCAACCGCCACCAGCGCGCCCACTCCGTTCCCGCAGTCGACGACCACGCGAATCGGGCGGTCCAAGCTGAAACCACCGGCGATTTCCTGGACATACGTGGGGACGATATCGCGCTCTTCCCACGTGCCGGACCCTTCCATGAGCTTGCCGGCCAGAATGCGATTCCGAAGATCCTGGATCGCCTCCCCGAAGAAGGATCGGCCCTGAAGGGTCATCTTGATCCCGTTGTACTCAGAGGGATTGTGGGATCCGGTGATCTGGATCCCCCCCTGAGCCCCGAAACGATGCTCTCCCCAGGAGACGAGAGGGGTGGGAACGGTTCCCAGCTCCAGGACGCTCGCCCCGGCGGTCCGAAGGCCCTCGATGAGGCCGCCGGATAGTAGAGGAGAGTGCGGACGGTTATCCCTTCCCACGACGATGGTCGGGTCATCCCCCACCGTCTCTCGAAGGACCGAGGCGAAGGCTCTCCCTACCTGGCGACACACGTGCGGGTCGAGGTCCTGTCCCACGATTCCCCGGATGTCATACTCTCTGAATATGTGAGGCGAAAGGTCCATTGTCGCTCCGGTTACCCTCGGGTTTGCCCCTCTTCGAGAAAACGAAGCTAGGCCTGACGGGGTGAGGCCGTCAATCCGATGGTACATCGGGGAACGGCTCCCAACGATCCGGCAAGAACCGACCCTTTCGGAGTCTGGAGACACAAGCGGGCGGCGCCCCTCGGAGGAGCGCCGCCCGAGAGGTTCCTTTGAAGCCCCGTCAGGGAATCAGTGCCGCCAGGCTCCCACCGAGGATCGATACGGAGTCCACGCTCCGCTCGACGAGACCCAGAAGCGCACCGGGGAAGACTCCCAGATAGAGGATGAGCGCCACGGCGGAGACCAGCGCCACTCGCATGGGCAGAGAGGCCACGACGGATGTGTGGGCGTCGGGGCTCGGCGCCTCCCGCATCCACATGAACCACACGACCCGCAGGTAATACCAGTAGGAGAACACCGTGGCCAGAACCAGGATCACGGCCAGGGTCCAGAGGTCGGAAGCTACGGCGCCCTGCAGGAGAAATATCTTCCCCATGAATCCCCCGGTCCCGGGGAACCCGGCCAGGGAGAGGAGGAAGACGGTGAGGAACACGCCCAGGAGAGGTTGCTGCCAGCCGAATCCGGCGTAGTCCTCGATCTGCAAGCGGTCCTCCCCCTGGTGAGCCACGGCGATGACGATGCCGAAGGCTCCGACGTTCATGAGAGTGTAGACCAGGAGGTAGAACAGGAGAGCCGCAGAGGCCGTCTCATTTGCCGCCACCAGGGCCACGAGGAGGTAGCCGGCGTGGGCGATGCTGGAGTAGGCCAGCATCCGTTTCACATTGGACTGCACCAGGGCGATCAGGTTCGCCACCACCATCGTGATGGCCGCGAGCCACCAGAGAATGGGGTACCAGGTCTGGTAGATGGAGTCGAAGGCGACCAGGAAGACGCGCAGGAAGGCCACGAAGGCCGCTGCCTTCACCCCGGTGGCCATGAACGCCGTGATGGGAGCGGGAGCCCCCTCGTACACATCGGGCGTCCACATGTGGAATGGCACTGCCGCCACCTTGAAGCCGAAGCCGATGGCCAGGAAGGCCACTCCGAAGGCAAGGAGCGGGAGTCCCACCGCACCTTCCACCACCGCCCGGGACATCTCCGAGATATCGGTGGTTCCGGATGCCCCGTAGAAGAGGGCGATCCCGTAGAGGAAGAAGCCGGTGGAAAATGCTCCCAAGAGGAAGTATTTCAGCCCCGCCTCCGCCGACTTCCGGTCCCTGCGATTCATGGCCGCCAGCGCATAGATGGCGATGGACATGACCTCGAGGCCCAGGAAGATGACAATGAGGTTCTGGGTTCCTCCCATCATCATCATCCCCACCATGGCGAAGAGCATGAGGCTGTAGGTCTCACCCGCTTGTATGCGCTGCCGGGTCACGTAGGCCAGGGAGATGAGGATGGAAAGGGCCCCGGCCAGGAGGAAGATCCAGTTGGCGAAGAGACGCAGACGGTCCACCAGGACCATCCCGTCTCCACCAGTCTGGGTGACACCGTATAGCCAACCGTTGGCTCCCGCGGCCAGCAGGATCCCCACGAGGGACAGAACGCCCAGATCACTCGGACTGGGTCCGCCCTCCCCTTCCTTCTTCCACACCCCCAGGACGAGGACGAGCATTCCCCACACGCAGAGGATGATCTCCGGGAGGAGTGCGAAGAGGAAGTGCGACTGAGATGAGAAGTCGAGTTCCATGGATCCCTATTCCTGATCCCCTGGAGGGGTGGCGACCGCTGTTTCCGGTTCGTCCACCTCTTCCGGGGTGGTTGCGGCGGTAAGGGTCATCTGGATCTCCCTCTCCTGCCCCGCCTGGGCCTGGAGGCTGGACCCATTCACATGCTCGAGCACCACGTTCACACTGGGCTCCATCCGATCCAGGAAGGGCGTCGGATTGAACCCGATCCAGATCATGAGAGCCAACATCGGAGTCAAGATCACCAACTCCCTCCGGGAAAGATCGGGCATCTCCCGGTTCTCCGGCTTCTCCAGGGCATTGAAGAAGACCTTCTGGACCATGGGAAGCATGTAATAGGCGGCGAAGATCACGCCGCTCGCGGCGATGATCGCCATGATCGGCCGGGCCTGGAACGTGCCCAGAAGGGAGAGAAACTCGCCAATGAACCCGCTGGTCCCCGGAAGGCCAATGGAAGCCAGGGCCGTGATCATGAAGGCCGTGGCGAACCAGGGAGTCACACGCCCGATCCCACCGAAATCCGCGATGAGGCGCGTATGACGTCGTTCGTACATCATCCCCAACAACAAGAAGAGTGCCCCTGTGGAGATCCCGTGGGAGATCATCACGATCAGCCCACCCTGGAGCCCGTTCACGGTAAGAGCAAAGATCCCCAGGACCACGAAACCCATGTGGGCCACGGACGTGTAGGCCACCAGCTTCTTCGCGTCCGGTTGCACGGCAGCCACCCAGGCCGTGTAGATGATCCCGATGATCCCCAGAACCATCATGAGGGTCACCACCGTGGGATGTTGCGCCGCCCCCGGGAAGAACGGTAGGAGGAACCGGAGGAACCCGTAAGTCCCCATCTTGAGGAGGACCGCCGCCAGGACGACGGAACCCGGTGTCGGCGCTTCCACGTGGGCATCCGGAAGCCAGGTGTGGAAGGGGAAGACCGGGACCTTGATGGAGAACGCCAGGCAGAAGGCACCGAAGAGCCAGAGCTGCTCCCTGAGGCTCAAGGGGGCGTTCAGGAGATCCCCGTAGGCGAAGGACCCGACCCCCGTCACTCCCCGGGCCGCGAAGTACAGGTACAGGAGAGCAACCAGCATGAGCAGGGAGCCGAATGCCGTGAACAGGAAGAACTTCACCGCGGAGTAGATTCGCCGTTCTCCGCCCCATACGCCGATGATGAAGTACATCGGGATCAGGGTGATCTCCCAGAAGACATAGAAGAGGAAGAGGTCTACCGCGAGGAAGACACCGATGACGCCCGTCTCCATGAGGAGCATGAGGGCATAGAAGGCCCGCTCATGCTTCTTGATGTAGTTGAAGGAGCCCAGGATGGCCACGGACGTCGTGAAGGTGGTCAGGATCACCATGAAGAGGCTGATCCCGTCCAGCGCCACCGCGTAGCTGACCCCCCACCGCTCGATCCAGGGCACCGAGCTGAAGAACTGGAAAGTGCCTACGCTGGCGTCGAAGGCCCACCAGAGTCCCAGGCTGAGGAAGAGGACGATGAGGCTCCAGGCGAAGGCCAGGTGTTTGGCCCGGGATACCGGTGCCATGAGGACCAGTGCCATCCCCACCAGCGGAAGCCAGAGGAGGACATGGAGAACCCAGTCGCCGTACCCGATGGAATCGAGGAACGCTTGCATTCGTTTCTTCCCTCTAGAAGGCGACGACCCCGAGGATCACGAGGACCCCGATGGCCAGGAAGAGGGCGTAGGTGTTGACTGTCCCGGTCTGGAACAGGCTGCCGATCCAACCGAGCGCCCTGGCAAAGTGTCCCAAACCATTGACAATCCCGTCGACAATGCCCTGGTCAATGACCTTCCAGGCGAACCGCGAGGCCCGGATTACGGGCTGGACCACAATCGAATCGTAGATCTCATCCACGTAGTACTTCCTGAAGAGCACCTTCTTGAACCCCTCCGCAGCCGGGGAATCCGCGGCCGTAAGGATTCTGAACCCTCCAACGACCCGGGCGGTGACCAACACCACCACCAACGCCAGGAGCGTAGAGAGCACGGCCCACATGACCTCCCCTCCACCGAAGGGGGAGTAATGCCCGAAATCCCCTGCATTTGCCGCCTGGATCTCCGTGGCAACTCCCGCCACCGGATGCAGCCACTCATGCATCCACTCACTCATGGGCAGGAGTCCATACCCTCCCAGGAAGGAGTCGTGAATCTCCAGGGGCACGTTCACCCAGCCACCGAATACGGAGAGCACTGCCAGGATGGAGAGGGGTACCCACATCACCCAGGGTGCCTCATGGAGGTGTCGAGCCTCCTCCTGGCCGGTCCGGTTCTCCCCATGGAAGGTCATCACCATCAAGCGGGTCATGTAGACGGCAGTGATCATGGCCGCAGCCAGGGCCATGACCCAGATGAGCACGAACCAACCACCGTAGCTTCCGGCTGCCCGAGCTCCCGCCATCCAGATGATCTCGTCCTTGGAAAAGAACCCGGCAAAGGGCCAGATCCCTGAGATGGCCAACGTCGCCACCCACATGGTCAGCCAGGTGATGGGCATGAACCGCTTCAATCCGCCCATGTTCCGCATATCCTGGGGATCGGCGTGGTTATGCGTGTGGTGAAACGCGTGGTGCATGGAGTGGATCACCGCGCCGGAGCCCAGGAAGAGGAGGGCCTTGAAGAACGCGTGGGTCATCAGGTGGAAGATCCCCGCAGCGTATGCCCCTACGCCGACCCCCACGAACATGTACCCCAGCTGGGAGATCGTGGAGTACGCCAGGACCTTCTTGATGTCGTACTGGGCCAGGCCGATGGTGGCCGCGAAGAGTGCGGTGGCGGCGCCGATGAGGGCCACCGAGAGGCCGCCCACAGGGGCCAGGGCGAAGAGGACAGAGGTCCGGGCCACCATGTAGACTCCTGCGGTGACCATGGTGGCTGCGTGGATCAGGGCGGACACCGGGGTGGGGCCGGCCATGGCGTCAGGGAGCCAGACGTAGAGGGGAATCTGAGCGCTCTTCCCGGTGGCCCCCAGGAGGAGGAGGAGCGTGATGGCCGTCACGAGCCCTCCGCCGTACGCCAGGGTTTCCGGAGCTGCCTGGAAGATCTCCACGAAGTTCAGCGTGCCGAAGGTCGTGAAGAGGAGGAGCATGGCTACGAGGAAGCCGAAGTCCCCGATGCGGTTCACCACGAAGGCCTTCTTGCCCGCATCGGCCTTTTCCCGGTCGGTGAACCAGTATCCGATGAGGATATAGGAACAGAACCCGACTCCCTCCCACCCCACGAAGAGGACCGGGAAGCTCGCCCCCATCACCAGGGTCAGCATGAAGAAGACGAAGAGGTTCAGGTAGGCGAAATACCGGGGATAGCCCGGATCCTCTCCCATGTACCCCACGCTGAAGACATGGATGAGGAAGCTCACCCCCGTCACCACCAGCATCATGACCATGCTGAGCTGGTCCAGCTGGAGAGCGGCATCCACCGAAAAGGCCCCGGTGTTCATCCAGGTCCAGTAATGCCGGATGATCGGCTCGTGAAGCTCGGCCCCCAGCATCCGTGTGAAGTTCACCAGAACGATGGCGAACGCCAGGCCGACGACTCCGGGTCCGATCCACGTGGGCAGCCGATGGGTGAGGGGGCGCCTGCCGCCCTCGAAGAAGTCCAGCTCCGTTCCCTCCCGAATTGCGGCGGACGATCGCCTCGACGCCGCCAGGGCCAGAGCCCCGTTCAGCAGGAATCCCAGGAGGGGGAGGAGGATGATCACCCCGGGCAGGAAGGGGTCGAAGGCCTCACCGGCGGCCCCATGGGCCGCCTGGATCTCCATGCCCTCCTGCAGCGCGAAGAACGTCAGTGGAAGGGTCATGCCTCTACCACTTGAGAAGATTGAAGTTGTCCACGTTGACGGTCTCGTAGTGGCGGAAGATGGAAATGATGATCGCCAGTCCAACTGCCGCCTCCGCCGCCGCCACCGTCATCACGAAGAAGACAAAGACCTGTCCGTCGATGCCCAGGTACCGGGAAAAGGCCACGAAGGAGAGATTCACCGCGTTCAGCTGCAGCTCGATGCAGAGAAACATGACGATGGCATTCCGACGGATCAGAACGCCGAATGTCCCCACTACAAAGAGCATGGCGCTGACCACAAGGGCTTCAGTTAGCATGTCCCGTCACACTTTCCGTTTGGCCAGGGCCAGTGCTCCAACCACAGCCACAAGGAGGAGGATTCCCGTGAGCTCGAAGGCGACCACGTAGTCGGTAAAGAGGGGTTGGGCGATGGCGCCTACCGCGCCCTTCTCCGCCAACATCGCGTCGATGGCCCCGGCACCCTGGAAGTAGTCATAGACGGGGTTCGCCTCGGCGCCCCTGAACTGCCGCGCCAGAACCCCGGCTGTGGCCCCCACCACGACGAAGCTCAGAACGGCCCACACTCCCCCTCGAATGTCCTGCCGGTAGTCATGTCCCAGATTCAGGAGCATGATGACAAAGAGGAAGAGGACCATGATGGCCCCGGCGTAGACGATCACCTGGATGGCGGCAAGAAAGTGGGCTTCGAAGAGCACATAGATCCCCGCCACCGCGGCCAGAGTCACCACCATGTAGAGGAGGCTCGCAACGGGGCTCTTTCGGGTGACCAGAAGGATGGCGCACCCCAGCGCCACCGCGCTGAATACGTAGAAGAGGATGTAAGCCATGGATTCTCCCCTCACTCGGACCGGGGATCCGATGGATCCCACAGGAGGGCGCTGGGGTGGTCCTGCTCCATAAGGCGATCCAGGTCGTACACGAAGCGCTCCCGGGTGTACTCGGCGTTCTCGAAGTGGACCCCGACGTGAATGGCCTCCACGGGGCACACCTCCTGACACATGCCACAGAAGATGCACCGGAACTCGTCGATCTCGTACACGATGGGATATCGGTTCCCCTGGTCGTCCTCACCCCCCACCAGGCGTATGCAGTTGGCGGGGCAAACCGTGGGGCAGAGGCCGCAGGCCACACACTTCGGGCGGCCATCCGCATGGACCTCCATCCGATGGGTCCCCCGCCAACGCGGCGAAAGCTCAGGCCGTTCCTCCGGGTACTGGAGCGTGACCTTGTTGGGGTTGACCATATGCTTGAAGGTCAGGGCCATACCCTTGAGTGTGGCTCGCAGATACGACGTCCTGGCTCCTTCCGGTCGCCGTACGACCTTGACGGTTGGTGGCATCAGTTTCTCGTCTTTCTTCCGATCTCTTTCGTTTGCCGCACGCACCTTGATTCCGGCCTCACCATCCCATCAGCCTCCCAGGACACCGGCCTCACGGGCCTTCCGCTCCTCGAGAAACCGCAGTCGGGCTCCGGATGCCGCACCTCCCAGGGTCCGGCCACGGTCCAGGACCAGGAGGAATATCCCGGTGCAAACCGCGCTCACCCCCGTGAGGATAAGGCCGAAGGTGAACCCGTACGGAACGCCCAGCTGGTCCAGGATCAGGATGGTGGCTGCGACCACCATCACGTAGGCCAGGGCGGTGGGGAGCATGACCTTCCAGCCCAGCTGCATGATCTGGTCATACCGGAATCGAGGGACTGTCCACCGAACCCAGATATAGACGATCATGAAGAAGTAGGTCTTCGCGCCGAACACCAGGAAGGTCAGGAGGGTCTTCCACCAGGCCAGCTCCGCAGCCAGCGGGGCCCCGTTGGCCGCGAACCCACGGATCCACTCCCCCTGGAAGAGAAAGGCATCGTCTCCCGTCCAGAAGGGGATGTCCCAGCCCCCGAAGAAGAGCGTGGCCATGAGGGCCGACGAGGTGAGCATGTGGGAATACTCCCCCATGGGATACATGGCGTACTTCATCCCTGAGTACTCTGTGTGGAACCCCCCCACCAGCTCGGACTCCGCTTCGGGCATGTCGAAGGGCATCCGATTGGTCTCTGCGAAGGCGGAGATCACGAAGAGGATGAAGGCCAGCGAGATGGGAAAGGCGAACCAGAGGTTCAACTGCTGCTGCTGCCAGACCATCTCGGTGAGCGTGACGTTTCCCGCCATCATGATGACCACGACGACAGCCAGTCCCAGCGCCACCTCGTAGCTCACCATCTGGGCCGAAGCCCTGAGGCCACCGAGGAAGGAGAACTTGTTGTTGGAGGCCCATCCACCCATGACCACTCCGTAGACCCCCAGGGAGCTGAGAGCCAGGATGTAGAGGATCCCGATGGGCACGTCGGCCACGATCATCTCCACGACACCCCACGGGGTGGGGAGGGGTGCAGCGAAGGGAACCACCGCAAAGGTCACCAGGGCAGGCGCCAGGGAGAGGATGGGACCCAGGAGGAAGTAGGGCTGGGCCGCCGCCGCAGGCATGGTCTCTTCCTTCAGGAAGTTCTTCAGCCCGTCGGCAGCCGGCTGTAGAATCCCGAACCACCCGACTCGATTCGGCCCATACCGGTCCTGGATGAACCCCGCCACCCTGCGCTCAATGAGGGTCGTAAGGGCCACCACCAGCATGACCCCGCCGAACACCGAGAGGACCATGATGGTCTTTTCAATGAGGAATACCGTCATCGATTGCTCGTTCATGGGCTCGTTGCCTCAATCACCCGAGACGCTGGCAGGATGGTTCACCGGCGCGCCCCGGTTTCCCAGATCCTTGTAGGAGATCCCGCTGAATTCCGGGGCCCGTTCGGCCACGAGGGCGAAGGCACGGTCGGCACTCGTGGGAACATCGCTCCCCGAGAGCTCCGCCAGGAGTGCCCCGAGAATGAACCAGCCGGGCCGGGCCACTCCAGGTGCCCTGAGGCCGGGCCAGAACCGTTGCACCCGACCCTGCACGTTGGTGTAGGTCCCTTCTTGTTCCGCGAAGGTCGTGATGGGAAGGACAAAATGGGCGTTGCTCGCTGCGGGCGACCCGCGGGTTCCCAGATAGACGAAGAGCTCGGCTTTCGAGCCGAAGTCCTCCCCGGCGTCGGTGAGGGGGTCGCCCACGACGACGAGGACCCCGTCGTGTTGGGCGACACCTTCCAGACCACCCTCTCCGTTCTGGTCTCCCACCCTCTCGAATCCGAAGATCTCGGCGCCCCTGTCGTTGGGGGCCAGCTCCTTCCGGCGGATCAAGAGGGGAAAGCCCGGGAGGGGAGTTTCATCCGGGGCCCTCGGAGAGCGGTAGACGGCCTCCCCACCCCCGAGATGCTCCATGAGCGCCTTGAGCATCCCCATCTCCTCATTCGGAGCGTGGGCCCAGGTCACTCCCTTCCCGCTCCCACTGGCCTCATGGAGACGGCTGAGGAGGGATTCCAGCGCCTCTGGCCACCCCGTGGCCCTTCCATCCACCAGGGGCGCCTCCAGGCGATCCCCGCGGTTGATCCACTCATAGTTGTGGCGACCGAAATCGCACATCCACCATCCGTTGACCTCCAGGTTCTCCCGAGGCTTGAGCCGTTGCACCAGGTTGTCCCGGGTGTCGAGAGTGATGTTGCACCCCTGGCTGCAGGAGGGGCAAACCGAGGGGGTCCTGTCCAGATCCCACGCCCGGGCTTTGTGCAGGAAGTCCTTCGAGATCAGGGCTCCCACGGGACAGATGTCCACGATGTTGCCGGCGAAGGGCGAGCCGTCCAGGCCGCGCTCGAAGAACGTGTCGATGATGGCCCGGTTGCCCCGTTCCACCACAGTGAGCCGCTCGTCCTCGGCCACCTCCCTCATGAACCGGACGCATCGCGTGCACATGACGCAGCGATCCGCGTTGAAGAGGACGTCACCGCCGAAGTCGTCTCGGCCCAGGACCCGCTTCGGCTCGCGCCCTCTTCCATGCCGGCGGCCCTCCGAGAACACGAAGTCCTGCAGCTTGCATTCCCCGGACTGGTCACAGATGGGGCAATCCAGCGGGTGGTTGACCAGATAGAACTCCAGGACGCCCGTCCGCTGCCTCCGGGCCTTGTCACTCTCGGTGAAGACTACCTGTCCCTCCTGCGCGACCTCCTTGCAGGAGGGAGCCAGCTTGGGCCATCCCTCCACTTCCACGAGACACATACGGCACATGGCGGGAGACGAGAGCCCCGGGTGGTAACAGTAGTGGGGTATCTCGATGCCAATCGCCTCTGCAGCCCTTAGGAGAGTGGTTCCCTTGGGAACGGTCACCTTCTGGCTATCGATGGTCAGGGTCACCGTCTTTGGACTCTGCTGATCGGCCATATTCCGCGAAATCCTCTGATTTCCTTTCGACTCGAGCCTGAGGGTGGCTGACCTCAGGCCGCCCCCACCTTCTCCCCGGTGCGGATCCGGGCCAGATACTCCTCCCGGAATTTCTTGATGGAGGACTTGACGGGGGCTGCCACCGAGTCGGAGAGGACGCAAATGGTCGTC
>JASFRP010000015.1:0-14127 GCA_050114895.1 Gemmatimonadota bacterium | reverse complement strand
GCGAAAAAGCGATGGTTGGTCTGCTGCAGTGTCATGTCGACCTCCGCCGGCCAGGGTGTGAGTGGGACCTGAACAGTAGGATTGGCCTATCAGCGACCTATCAGCGTCGGGTGATGACAGGGTCGCTGACGCAAGAGACCGAGGGATCCGGGCCACCCTCTTCGGGTAACCGACGGTCGGGAAGAAGACCCCAAGGGACCGGGCGTCCCCCCTCTGGCGAGGGAGGGTCCAACCTGCCCATATCAAACGGGACGCTTTTGACACCATGCCTGTCTCCCACCCGATACCCGGTCCCCTCTCCGCCGCCCGGTTCGTCCGGCGGCACAATCGGTTCTTACTCCAAGTAAGACTGGACGTTACGGGAATCCTGGCCGACGCGCACATGGCTGATCCTGGGCGACTGAAAGAACTCCTTCTCCCGGGGAAGAGGCTATGGCTGAAACCGGCTGCGAACCCGGACCGGAAGACCAGGTGGACGGCGGTCCTGGTGGAGAGCCCGTCTGGGGAGGAGCTGGTCAGCCTGGACACCACCCTCCCGAACCGCCTGGTCGGCAAGGCCCTTCAAGCGGGTGCCCTGGAGGAGTTCCGAGGATGGATGTTGGAGAGGACCGAGGTCACCCTGGGCCGTTCCCGGCTGGACTTCCTCCTGTCGCAGGGGGAGCGGCGGAAGATGGCGTTGGAGGTGAAGAGCGTGACACTTGTGGAGGACGGAATCGCTCTGTTCCCCGACGCGGTCACTACACGAGGAGCCCGTCACGTCCGTGAGCTGGCTGAGATTGCAGGAGAGCCGGATTGGGAGGCGGCAATGCTTTTTGTTCTTCAACGCTCCGACGGGCGGATGATCAAGGCTGCCCGTGGCATCGACCCTGATTTCGCCGACGCCCTGGAGGAAGCAAAGGCCGCCGGGGTAAGAGTGCTGGGCCGCCGGTGCACCGTCCATCGGGACAGGGTAGTGATGGGCCCTCCAATTCCCGCGGACGTTGGGTGACGAACCTGGCTTGTCAAAGTGCGTATGTCCTGGTTCGACTGACCTTTACGTAGTCCGAGAGACAGCGTGTAGGGTCCGGTAGACGGAATTGCTTCAGAGTGTGAAGGCGGGATGACGTACGGCTTCAGGGCGATAAGGGAGACCGGAGGCGTTTGCCGGTCTCCAGTGGTGGCCCCCAACCTGAGACTATCAGGCGAACGGGGCGTGGAGCCGGAAAGGTGCGTTCTGATCGACCGTACATTCGAGAGGCAGACATCCTCGGACTGGTGTTCCCGAGGCCTTCGCATTCCCCTTGAGGTGTGATGTCGTGTCCCACGCCCGACACATCCCCCGACGGTTGCACACACCGGGACTCCTCTTCCTCCTTTTCATTCTCAGTGGCTGCACGGATGTCTTCGGCACCAGGGGATCGGGGCCGCTCGAGATCCGATCCGTCACCCCGAAAGAAGGGGAGATTGGTGTTCCCGTCCTCTCCAGGATTCAGGTTCGGTTTTCCACCGAATTGGATCAGAGCACCGTAGCGGCTGCCGTGAGACTCGAGGAAGGGGGCCGGACGATTCGGACCCGGGTGATCCTGGAGAACCTGAAAGTCCTGTATCTGGAGCCCACGGATCCCCTGGACTTTGGCACCTCCTATCGTGTTGTGGTGGAACCCAACCTCCTCAGTCGCTCCGGGGGCGAGCTCGGTACGAGAGAGTCCTGGGAGTTCTCTACGGAAGGGAATCCCTTTCCGGCCCCGAGCGGCGACAGTCTGCGCCTCATTGTTGGCGCACTGGCCCACGATACGATGATGGGCCGGGGATCGGGAACCGGTGACGAATACAGGGCTGCCCAATTTCTGGAGAATCGATTCCTCTCCTACGGATTGAACCCGGCTCCCGGGGGCATGGTTCAGCCCTTCCAGGCCATCTCCAGGAAGACCGACTCCCTCCTCTCCTCCCAGAACGTTCTTGCAGTAGTCCCGGGCTCAGGGGCCCTGGCCAGGGAGTGGGTGGTGGTGGGGGCCCATTACGATCATATCGGAGTCAGAGAGCAGTCTGATGGCACGATGGGCATCAACAACGGGGCTGACGACAACGCCTCGGGAACAGCCCTGGTCTTGGAAATGGCCAGGATCTTCCAGGTCCAGGTTGCCTCCGGAGGGATTCCCACCCCGGACCGGCGATCGGTCCTCTTCGCCGCTTTCGGAGCAGAAGAACAGGGACTCCTGGGATCATGCCACTACGCCATGGTATCGCCGGCGGAGCCCGTCGCACTGACACGGGCCATGATGAACTTCGACATGGTAGGCCGGCTACGGAACGACCTTCTCCAGGTCTTCGGCTTCGAGTCCTCGGATGCATGGGCAGACATGGTGGAGAACGCCAACCGTCCAGGTTTGACACTCTCCGCCCCGCCTCCGTGCGTGGCGTGCACCGATTTCGCCTGTTTCCGGGACCGGGGTGTGCCGTACCTATGGCTCTTCACCGGAACCCACCAGCAGTACCACACGCCCGCCGACGATGTGGCCCTCATCAACTTCCCGGGGTTGGTGGAGGTGGGGGAGGTGGCCCTTCGGGTCCTGAGTCGACTGACTGTTATGCCCGAAGGGCCTTCCTCCCTGTTGAGTGGGAATCTCCAGGAGTATTGAGGCGCCTAGGAAGGAGGAGACCGCCTCAGCGGACGCCCGACAGTATCATCTATGCTGTTGGGGCCGTTCCTTCTCCTTGAGGGTGGGGGTGACAATCACGCCTTCTATGACCTGCTCCATTTCCGACCTTGGACGGGACTCCAGCGGATGACGGTTCTCATGGGGACCTCCTGGGGAAACACTTGACTCAGCCGAAGACTCCAGACTCGGCAACCCCTGTGCCACGGTTTTCCACAGATGTGGATAATACCTTCAAGTCCGAGAGCTCAAAGCACTTGAACAGGGTGGGGACGGCGTTGGATCAAGGCTCCCACTGGGCAAAAAGTTGCTAGCAGGGTGACGGTTTTCCGGTGCTGATTCCCCCAGACCAATCCGGTGCTGCTCTGAAGGAGACGAGGAAACCCTTGCAGGCGTGAAGAAACGGAACCATTATAGAATCAGAATTCTTGTTCTTTTCCTGTTTTGCCCTCCGAGGAACGGTCTATGATTGAGGATCCATCCGGTGAGAGGGTCCCGGGTTCTTGGGAGACGGGCCCCCCTGCTGAGCTGGATACGCCCTTCCGTCCTCCGAAGCAGGACAGAAGTCGATTGACGCTGGACCGTATCGCTACGGCGGCGCTGGAGCTGATGGAGGAGGTGGGTGTAGAGGGCGCGACCGTTGCGGCGATTGTCGAGCGAGCTGGGGCCTCGGTGGGGTCTTTCTATGCCCGGTTTCCCGGCAAGGAGGATCTTGTCCGATACCTGCAGAACCGGGTGTGGACCGACGCGCGGGAACGTTGGGACGCGGCGCTTTCCGCGGAGGCATGGGAGGGGTTGCCCATGGCAAGCGTCGTGGAGGGAGTCGTAGGTCTGCTCCTGCGGTCGTTGAGGGCGGATTATCAGCGTCGACGGGCTCTCGGGGGAAATGCGGCCGTGGATCCCATCGGGGCCGAGCATGCACTATCCTTCCACCACCATCTCCTCTCAACGGTGACCCCTCTCCTTCTGGCCCGGAGGGGAGAGATCAGCCATCCGGAACCTGAAACAGCGATCCCTTTCGGATACAGGGCGGTGGTGGGTGCCATCCGGGAATTCCTTTCCTTGGAGGAGGCCAGGACTCTGGCACCTGAAAAGGTGGGTGTTCTCCTCCAGGGAGACGATCTCGGACGAGAGCTCGCCCGGTTCTGGAACGGCTACCTGGATCCTGGCATTCGCTCCGGTCTGGAGGCGGGGGAAGGGGACGTGGACTTCTTTGATCCCTGGGGGTAGGAGTCCCGTCTGCGCCGAAGAACCCAAGTCCGACCTGGGATTCTAGCCGAACGTGACCCTCTCCTCCACTTCAGCCGGGATCCGGATTCGATGATTTCGCCTGAAGTGCTCGTGTGAGGAGGGTCAGGGACGCGGGCAGGATCTCCGTCACCGCCGGGTCCATTCCGACGAGTATATCGATGTATGCCTCTGAGAGGTCGTTGGCGATCTTACGAAGAAGGCGCATCCCCTGTTCGGTCACCTGAAGAATCACCTTCCGATCATCGGAGCCGAAAGACCGTTTCCGAAGGAGGTCTTTCTGGAGAAGACCCTTGGCAAGCCGGCTGGCGGTGCTCTTCTCCAGCTGCATCTCCTCGCCGAACCGGGTCACGGGCATGGGCCCGGTCTTCCCCAGGACCAGCAGCGCGTGTAGCTGACTCACGGTGAGACCGTATCGTTCCCCTCTCTTCCGGTCCATGGACTGCACGACCCGGACGAGGGCGGCCAAGGATTCCTGAAGCAGCGCGGCCCGGCGGATCAGGGCTGGGCGACTCGCCGGGCTGAGTAGGTGCTCGTCCATCCGTCCTCGTTCTCCTGGCCCCACGTGAAGATATCGTTGTATATACCAACGGTTGTATAATACAACGATATCTCAGGTCCGCAACGAGAAAGGAGATCGTGGACCGGTGGAGATCGCCTCTGATGGCCCGGCGCCCCTGCCGGCTCCGGACCATCGATCGCCTGGGCCGGGCCCACCTCGACCCTCAATACCACCACCAGTCGAGGCTCCGCCACCCTCCCCCATCGGCACCGAACGATCTCCAGTCCAGCCAACCCATGTCTGGCTCTCCGATGGGGCTCCCGGGAGGAGCGACAACGGGATCCGGGATCTGGATGGGCTCAATGGGCCTCTCAAGGAGCCGGTCGATGTCCTGCTTGAGCAGGAGATAGTGCGCCTGGTTGGCCGGGTCCATGGCGGTTCCTTCCTCGTCAAACCGGTCCCGGAGTTCCACCAGGGCTTGGGTGGCCAGGGCTCGGACCTGGGGCATGGGTGCCCTGGCTGAAAGAGCCATTGTGCGGTCCACGAACACACGTTCTACGGCCCGATTGAGCTCCGCCTCGTAGGCGTCGCCAAAGGAGGGTCCGAAGAGCGAATCGGCCAGAAACTGAAGGACATCCCCCAAGCCAGGGAGATCAGGGTAGAGCGCTTCCTGCTGGACCATTCGAGCGGCTCGCTCGGGATGGAGGAGGAAGGACAGGGTCATATCCGCCGCCGCCACAGCCGGTGCAACTGCGTCGAAGACCAGGCCGGTGTTCCGTCTGAAGAGCTCTTGGTGAAGATCATACCTGAAGGGTCTGGGGGGCAAAACCTCCAGGAGCCGCCGGGGGATGGCCAGCTCCGCCGGTTGAAGCGTGCGCAACAGAGCCTCGAGGGCAGCGCGCTGCTCAACAGCCGGGACTGGGTGCAGAGGCTCCTGGCCGTCCCCTCGCATGGCATAGGTGTAGTACTGGCCAGCCACCACCTTGGTAGTTGCCTCGGCCTGATACCGGTGATGCAGATAGAGGGGAACCAGCGCCTCTTCCATGGTGGCCAGGGGCATGCCCGTCTTGATGGCCGTCTCACCGAACTGGTCCAGCGCCACCCGACGCACTTCCAGCATCCGGTTCAGTTCGGCGGCAGCGTTGGCGCCATTGTCCCAGAGATGAACATTGGGATGGGCACTCCCGGCCGGTCGGGCGTCCTGGTCGCTGATGAAGGTCAACCCAGAATCGGCCGCGTCCATGAGGACCTCCTCCAGGGCAGCATCCTCATCGACCCCCGGGGCGAAGTCCGTGTAACCATATCGGATATAGATCTTATCCCAGTCACCGATGCCCCGGGGATAAGCGTCTCGAAGTTCGACGTTGCCCTCGGCGTCCAGCTGGATCAGGGGATGCGGGTAGTCCATGACGGAGTACTGGCCGGCGGCGGTCTGGGCACTGGAGATGTAGTTGTGGGAAAGACCCAGAGTGTGCCCAACCTCGTGGGCGCCCAGCTGGCGGATCCTGGCGAGGACCATCTCCCGGATTTCGGAAGGGTCCTCGTCGCCCCGCACGTAGGGAGAGGTGAGGCCTTCCCCGATGAGCCAATCCTGTCGGGCTCTGAGCGAACCGAGGGTCACATGTCCCTTGAGGATCTCGCCGGTTCGGGGATCCACAATCGAGTTCCCGTAGCTCCATCCTCTGGTGGACCGATGAACCCATTGGACAATGTTATACCGCGCGTCCATGGGATCGGCTTCTTCCGGCAGGATCCGAACCTGGAAGCCATCGATGAATCCCGCGGCCTCGAATGCCTCGTTCCACCACGACACTCCTTCCAGGAGGGCGGAACGTATGGGCTCGGGAGTGCCCGGATCGATATAGTAGACGATGGGCTCCACCGGCTCGCTCATGGCTGCTGAGGGATCCCGTTTCTCGATCCTGTGCCGAGCGATGTATTGCTTCTGCAGAGGCTGTCCCAGTGGGGCTGCATAGTCCATGAAGTCGATCCCGTTGAACCCGGCTCGGGGATCGGCTTTCCTCATGGGGAAGGGGTCGGTGGGTAGCTCCACGAAGGAATGATGCTCCCGGAGGGTGAGGGCTCCCGCGGTGGGGGTCACGCTCCTGACCAGGTTTCCTGGCTGATCGGAGGTAAAGGTCAGGGTGAGCTCCACTTCGGTATTCTTTGGGAATCCCCTCGTCCTGGGGCGGTAGATGGCACTCCGGTCGGTGTCCAGACGGAACGTCCCCTGTTGGGATCGTCCAAGGGCGGGGATCACCCCGTGGGCGTCACGGATGAAGAACTCCGTGGCATCCACCAGGACCGCCTCCCCTGTTTCGGCCGCCACGTCGAACCCCCAGAGGACCGACGTCGGGAATCCATCATCCACCGATTTCCGCTCCATGGCGTCGTCGCTTACCGCTCGGTAGGCGTAGTTGGGCTCCACCATGAGAATCTTGGGGCCGACACGCTGGAACGTGACGACGGCAGACGGGCCAAGGTCCCCCCGGTTGAGGCCGATATCGTTTTGCCCCATGCCTGCCGGGAGGGATACGTAGTAGAGAAGCTCCGTATCGAAACGGCTGATCTCGAGCCATATCTTCCCGGTCTTGCGGTCCCAGTAAAGGGGGACAAAACCGTCGACCTTCTCCATCCCTTCGGTCTTGTCGGCGATGGAAGGGAGGGTCTCGGGCGCCTGGGAGGTCGGGACCTGGGCGGACGCTGTGGGGAGAAGGGTGGGCTGAACAGCCATGAGCACCAGCAGGACGATGAGGCGACGCATCGTTCCTCCTCCTTGGAATCGGGATATGTCGTGAGGGGGTGGAAAGTAGGGGGCTCGGACCGAGTGGTCGAGGGGAGGAAGCTCGGTCAGCGACTCATCACGTCTCGGCACTCCAGTTCCCGGATTCCCCCGACACCCCCGAAGACCCCTGATTCGGAAGTGAGGAGGATTCGGGAGTCGGTGCCAAAAGCTACCCCTTCCCCCTGGGGCTCCTGGAGCGTTCCCAGGGCGACCCGTCCACCCTCCACCGGCTGGAGTCGTCCGTCCTCGACCCGGTAGAAGAAGAGGGCTTCGTAGCTTCTCAGCACCACCAGCCGGCCGTCGGTTGAGGCGTCGGCCCCCGTGATCTGGGCCGGAATCGGCATCGATCCCTGGGAGAGGGTCTGAACCGCCTCCAGCCTCACGGTCTCTTCCGGTCGGAGGGGGCCAGGGTACCGGTACACGGTGATGGGGTCCCGTCTGCCCTTCGAGATGAAGAAGACCTCCTCTCCCGGCAAGACGAAGATCGCCTCGATGTCCCTGGGACCATCGGGAAGGGTGAAGGGGAAGACTTCGGCCTCCATCACCCTGGGACGATCCAGGGAGCCCGGCTCAGGGAGGCGCAGGAGCTGTAACTGAGGTCGGACCTCTTGATTGTCCCCGGTGTCGGCCAGGTAGAGGCAGCTGCCCTGCGGGCATTCGCCGGTGGCAAGATCCTCCAGATCCGAGACCCGGGGGGCTCCGAAGGGAACCAGGCCAAGGAGCTGCCCCTCCGCGTTCAGCGCGTAGAGAACGGACACGTCACCATCGTTGTGACTCCAGAAGACCCCGGGGTGAATTCGGCTCAAGGCAATGCCCGAGCTCTCCTCCAGGCCGTCCGGAAGGGGATAGGGGGGAACCACCGTAGAACACCCGGTTCGGCCCGCCGCGTTCCACGCGCAAGCGCCGGTCAAGGACAGAAGGAGAAGAAACGGAGATCTCGAGAACATGGGCGTAGAGAGGTTAGGGGATCCCACGGTGAGAATCCGGCGAGGCACGTCCGATGAACCCTGGAGGCCCGGGCCGGGAGCGATTCGGCCCGGATCAGCCCTCTTCCTGTCCCCTGGGGGGGGGAGTTATCCCTTTCTGCCTCAGAGCGATGTCTAGGATGTCCCGGAAGGTGTCCAGGGGAAGCGCGCCGGAGATGGGGATCCCCTCGATGAGAAACGTCGGCGTCCCACGGGTGCCGACCTCCCGTCCAAGACGGATGTTGGCCCGAACCCGGTTCTCCCTCCATCCACCCTCCACGCACCGATTGAAACGGTCGACGTCCAGTCCTTCCTCCTCCGCAAGCCCGGCGAAGAAGGGAAGGGGATCCTGGCTGTTCTTCCATCCGGCCTGATCGCTGAAAAGCCGTCTCTGCATGGGGAAGAACTGATCCTGCTCTCCACCGCATTCTGCCGCCATGGACGCCTCCAGCCCGTTGGGAAACATCCCCAGCACGAAGGGCACGTACTTCCACTGAACCAGACCCGCATCGACGTAGAGCGCAAGGAGGGTGGGAAAGGTCTCCTGGTGGAACAACCGGCAGTATCCGCATCCGAAGTCACTCAGCTCCACGACTCGCACCGACGCCTCGGGGGAGCCAAGGTCATATCCCATCTGGTTGAGGTCGAGGGGTTGACTCTCCTGGGCCTGGCAGGCCAGGTCGGATGGCGCAGCCGCAGCGGCCAGGAAGAGTATCGAAAGCACCTTGATTCTTCGGACCAGCATGGATTCCCCGGGGCTTGCCGTCGAAACGTGGTAGTCAGGAAAGATGGCCTTGTCCCTTCTCTTTGTGTACTCCTCCTCTGGGCATTCCGCCCGTGGACGGGCGCCTCTCTTCCCACTGGGCCTTCCCTTCGGCGATCCATGGCCCGGGTATCGGGTCCTTGCCCACCTGGATGACGAAGGTCTCCGAGACCTTGTCGTGGATGGCTTGCCGGTTCGGATCCCAGAAGATCTGGGCGAATCCCAGAAGGCCGGTGGCGATGCCCGCGGCATATCCCCCGGCCCGCTCGAAGGAGAGCCACCAATTCAGTGGTCGCTTGTCGATCATGACCACCCGGATCCGAAACAGCTTCTTCCCCAGGCTGCTGCCTTTCCAAAGGGCGTGGGTGATGGTCATGTAGAGCGCACCCCATCCGAACCCCAGCCCCAGGTCGTCGATCAGGTTCCAAAGCCAGTCCAGAATCCCGGCGTTCTCGGCATCCTCGAGCTGGGCCTGCATTCGGTCGAGTTGCTGCTCTGCGTCCTGCCGTTCCTCGTCCAGGGTGACTACGAGCTGGTTCAGGGCCAGGATGCTATCCAGGGCAACGGAGTCGGAGATGACGGGGACCTCCTCGGTTTGGGGAGCAGCTTGGCTTCCCTCCTCGGCGGGTGTCCCGGGGAGGCCGAGGCGGAGGTCGGCCATGACATCGTCGATGATGCCCTGTGATTCGTCGGACCATTCGACGTTCTTCGGCATCAGCTCGGTCAGTGTTCCCCGGATATCCTGGAGGGACATCCCGCTATCCCGAGCGAGCCGAGCCAGCTCGGCGGCGGTCTCCCTGGCCTCCTGGGGGCTGCTTGCTCGGCGCAGGGAAGCGAGACCGGGAAGGAGACTGACGAGCCGGCCGATATCCAGGGTGTCCGACTCACCCAGGCCCTCCAGACCCAGATCGACGCCCGCCGAGTCGGCGAACGCGGCGGCTTCTCCGACATAGCGCTGGAGCCTCTCAGGGTCCTGGGCGAGATTGACCAGCCACCAGACAACAAGAGTGCCCGTGAGGACCAACACTCCGAGACACCCTACGGTGAACCGGAAGAGCTTGCCGAATACGTCCCGACCCGGCTTTCGGATGGCCAGCCAGAAAAGGAGGAGGCCGGAGGCGATAGCCAACGTCCCTGCTCCGATGCGGGACAGTCCTACGATCACCAGCCCGTCCAGGGTGATGGCTCCCAGACGCTGCCAGGGGGTGGCCAGCGGCAGGCCCAGAAGGTCCGGGTGGACCGAGAAGGCATACGGTGTAACGATGGTGCGGGGGTCGTACCGCCGATCCATGGAACCCGCTCAGCTCCGGGTGCGTTTGCACTGTGGAAGGTGGAAGTGCGGTTACCGTTTCCTGAGATAGGCCCCCAGAACCAGGCCGGCGGCAGCGCCCAGCAGAGCCGTACCGGCGATGATTCGCCCTCGTGGGCTCAGGCTTGACACTCGCTCCCGTCCCGTCTCCACCGCCTGATGAACGGCCTGCCCGGCCCGTTGCGCCAGCTCTCGGGACCGCCCGAAGACGGGACCTTCATCCGCCTCGGCCTCGTTCTCCCAGTAGGCCTGTACTGCAGATTCCTCCTCCTCCATGCCACACTCGGGACAAGCCAGAAAGCCCTTCTCCCTGGCGGTTCGGTTCGGGAATACCATCTCCTCACCGCATTTTGGGCAGGGGAGTCCCGCTGGAAGCGGGGCGATGAGCCCGTAGAGGACGCCCTTGGAAAGGCTCAGGGCTTCAGCGATCTGATTGACGCTCTCTTCCGACTCCCAGTAGAGTCGATTCGCCTCGTCAAAAGGGGCGTCGTGATCGGAGTTCTGACCGGACATGGGATCCTCCTTGGCCTGACCTATTGACCTGCGTCGGGGGTACGGACAACATAGCCCGGCCCGAATGAGGGCGCGAGAAGTCCGTTCGGGAACCCGCCGGGCCGCGACCCTCGGGGCTCCATCGAAGGGACCGTCCGCTCCGGAATACACTTCATCACCACGATGGAGCCCCTCCTGGACTCGACATGGGCTCCACGGGATGCGGGAGAGGGCACACGTGAAGATTCCAATCTCCCACGGACATCTGGAGGCCGCCCTCCGGGACCCTGCTGGGACGCCGAGAGGGGGAGCGGTGTTCTGCCATCCTCATCCCGTTCAGGGCGGAACCATGCATACCAAGGCCGTTTACCGGGCCGCCCAGGCGTTCCTGGATCTGGGGCTCCGGACCTTGCGGTTCAACTTCCGGGGAGTCGGGTGCAGCACGGGCACCTTCGATGACGGGATCGGAGAAGAGGAGGACGTGCGAGCGGCACTGGATTGGCTGGAGCTGGGCGGGATCCGAGAGTTGCCGGTGGTGTTGGGAGGACTCTCCTTCGGTTCCATGGTTGGGATGACCGTGGGTGTGCCAGATCCCAGGGTCGTGGCCCTCGTGGGTATGGGAACGCCCATTCACGTCTACGACTACTCGTATCTCTCGGATGCGGCGAAACCGGTGCTCATCATTCAGGGGGAGCGGGACGAGTTCGGTTCGGCTGATGAGGTCCGCCAGGTCATGAGACCTCTGGGGGACCACATCATGGTGGAAGGTATTCCCGGGTCGGGGCACCTCTTCGAAGGTCACTTCCAGGAGGTGCAGACGGCGATACGCAAGTTTTTTTTGGAGGGTCCCGGAGCCCGTGCCCTGGCCGGTGCTCTTGAGAAGGCCTCCAGAGGGTGACGAGATGAGGGACCGTGACAAGATCCTGGGGAATCTGGAGAGCCTGTATCGTGAAGGTTTCAGGAGTGCGGAGGAGAAGGGAGACGAGGGCCGCATGGCTCGGTTGGATTTTGATTTCCAGAAGGATCAGCTCTACCTGGAGATCCTGCTGGACATCCGGGAGCTTCTGGCGGCCACGGAATCCGGAAAAGACTCCCAGGGTAAGACCACTTCGCTTCTGGAGAGAGCGCAGGCCATTCGACGCCTGACCAGGCTCCGGTGAGGATCCTGAAGAGAAGAGAGAGACATGAAGATCTACACTCGGAGTGGGGACGAGGGAGAAACGGGCCTCTTCGGTGGGGGGAGGGTCCTCAAGAGCCATGTCCGCGTGGCAGCGTACGGGGCCGTGGACGAGTTGAACGCGGCGTTGGGAGTGGCGGTTTCTTTCCTCACCGATGTGGGGATGAGCCTCAACCTCACGGGAGTCCAACAGGACCTGTTCAATCTGGGTGCTTCCCTGGCCACCCCGGGGGCCGAGGATGGGTCTGCGAAGCCCGTGACTCCGCCTCTTCCCGTCGATCGCGTGCAGCAGATGGAACGCTGGATCGACTCGGCGATGGCGGAGATGCCCCCTCTGGAGCACTTCATCCTTCCGGGAGGGACTCAGGGGGCAGCTGCCCTCCATCTGGCCCGGACCATCTGTCGAAGAGCCGAGCGGGACGTAGTCCGCCTGGGGCAGGAGGAGTCCATCGACGGCGGGGTGGTTCGGTATCTCAATCGTCTTTCCGACCTGCTCTTCGCCTACGCCCGGCTGGAGAATCACAGACGCGGGGTTCCGGACACCCTCTGGCAGAAGGACGTGCTCTGAACCCCTCCCTGATCAACCTTCTTCTTCCCCTCACCTCTCGGCCGGATGACGGTCCCGTGGGCCTCCTTGGTGGCGGATATTCCCTCCCGGCTCTTGACGAACCTTGCGCCGGATGTAACCTGCTCTAATGATGGTCCGGCACCATGTTCAACCAGGGCACCCTCACGACTTGGTCGGACGATCCAGGGAGGCGGAATGACGTACATAATTGCTGAGCCATGCATCGGGGTGAAGGACGCTGCCTGTGTGGAGGTCTGCCCGGTGGACTGCATCTACGAAGGTGAAGACCAGTTCTACATCCATCCGGAAGAGTGTATCGACTGTGGGGCTTGTGAGCCGGAATGTCCCGTCCAGGCCATCTTCCCCGACACCGACGTACCCCCGGAGTGGACCTCCTTCATCGTAAAGAACGTGGATTTCTTCGAGTGATGGGCCCCCGGGGTTCAGGAAGGACCCGGCGGGGGCCCGGCGCTGTTTCCGGCCTCCGCCGATTGCTTCTAGCGTCGGTCCTCCTGCCGGCGGGCATCGTCGGCTGCACGCTGAGGGAAATACCTCCCCAGGGCGAGGCGCCGGGAGAGAGCAGTGAGGAGGGAGTCGTATCTGAGATCAATGGAATGCTCCAGGCCTCCTCGGCCTCCTGGAATGCCGGGGATCTGGACGGGTTCCTGGACGACTACTGGCAGTCGGAAGAACTCACCTTCTCAGGCGCCTCGGGAGTGACCCGGGGGTGGGAGGGCGTTCGTGAGCGATATGTGAGGGGCTATTGGGCGCCAGGAGTGGAGAGGGACTCTCTGCGTTTTGAGGATCTGGAGGTAACACCGCTGGGGGACGACCACGCGTTGGTCTTGGGGCGGTACGTGCTCTTCCGTCCCGATGACGGCGGGTCGGCCCAGAACACGGGATACTTCTCCCTCGTCCTCAGGCGGATGGAGGATGGGTGGAGAATCATCCACGACCACACTTCCGCCACGCCGCCGGAGGACAGTGGGGGAGAGTAGGGATCTTTCAGCAGCCCTCAGGGCTAGAGGCCCAACTCCCGCAGCTTCTCCAGAGACACGGTACGGGCGGTCTTTTCTCCGGCAGGGATCTGTCCCTTCAACTCGGTCTCGGCTTCTCGGTGAAACCGAAACGCCAGAAGGCCGGCGGCCACGGCTGCTGCTCCCAACAGGCTGACAATGAAAGTGCGAATAGGTCCTCCCGGGTCGACGCAACTTCACAAAGCGAGCGATCTTCTCAAGTGCATATTTCGTGCCGAGAATGTCTGCGTGTAGCCTGTGTTCGGAAGTCGTTCAGACACTTCGAATTGGCCGCAGGGAGGCTGGGTAGGACGAAGTTGAGAGGCTCCAAAAATCTGAGGGACTGTCCCAAAAGTTGACAGATTTTTGTCGGAGCATTGCCCCCTTCCCAGGGAGACAAGGATGGGACCCAACCAAGAAGGCTTCTCCGCCAGAGAATCGGATGTGCCCAGGAGGGCCGCTGCAGGCGACCCGGTAGCCCTTACCCGACAGATGGTAAGGATTCCGTCGGTGAACCCGGCAATGGAGGCGGATGGCACCGGGGAGGCGGCCCTGGCCAGGCAGGCTCATGCATGGCTCTCCGAATGGGGATTTCGCTCCGAGCTCCAGGAGGTGGCCCCGGGCCGGTGGAATGTGGTGGCTTCCCGGGGGGAGAGAGGGAGACGC
>JASFRP010000014.1:0-14234 GCA_050114895.1 Gemmatimonadota bacterium | reverse complement strand
GATTCCCCTGAAGAGCCTCCGCTTCCCTGACACCCCGGTGCAGGATTGGGGGCTCCAGGTGGTGCGGCGCATCCAGCGAACCGGGTTCCAGTCCTCCTGGGCCCCCCTCACCGGGGAGGTCACCAACAAGCTCGCCCAGGCCGGGACGCTCCGGGATCTGGAGGCCCTCGAGCCCGGCCGGTTCCTGGAGATCAACCCGGTGCTTACCGCCACCCGGCAGGGGAGCTGGGATTCCGAGGGGGATCGCTTCCGCCGGGATGCGGCCACGGGGGAATTCGGATTCAATGCGGCCTACGGGATCACCTCGAATCTCACCCTGGACGCCACGTACAACCCGGACTTCAGCCAGGTGGAGGCGGACGCCGGCCAGATCGCCGTCAACGAACGCTTCGCCCTCTTCTTTTCCGAGAAGCGTCCTTTCTTCCTGGAGGGCTCCGACGTCTTCTCCATGCCCCAGCAACTGGTATACACCCGGTCCATCGTGAACCCGGTGGGGGCCGCGAAGCTCTCCGGGAAGGTGGGGAGCTTCAACCTGGCCTACATCGGGGCCGTGGATGAGGTGCACGACGGAGCCGATAATCCCGTCGTCAACCTCCTCCGAGTGAAACGGGACGTGGGAGAGAGCTCCACCCTGGGGATGGTCTACACCGACAGGACCCTGTCCGGAGAGCAGTTCAACCGGGTCTTCGGCACCGACGGCCGGTTCGTTTTGGCCGGGCGGTATACCCTGGAGGTCATGGCTGCCGGAAGCGCCGACCGTCAGCCCGGAGCGGAGACCCAGTGGGGCTCCATGTTCCTGGCCGAGTTCGATCGAGCCAGCCGGTCCCTGAGCCTCAGCGCCACCTTCGAGGACGTGGGGGAGGGGTTCCGGGCCCGGAGCGGATTCCTCCGGCGCCTCGGCGTCACCCGGGCCCAGGCCCGGACCGGGTATACCTTCCGGGGCGATCCCGGAGCCCTGGTGGAGTCCTGGGGGCCATCGGTAGAAGTCCAGGGGTACTGGAACCGCTCGGACTTCTGGGCGGGCTCCGGTCCCGAGGAGGCGGAGGCACAGCTGAGCTTCCGGGCGTTCTTCCGGGGGAACGTCGGGACCTTCCTGACCTACACCCGCACCGCCTTCGACTTCTCCCCCCCGAATTATGAAGGGCTGTTCCTTCCCGGCTCCCCATCGGCCGACCTCACCCCGTTCCGCCCCCCCCAGGCCCTCTTCGGCGGCCTGGATGCCGTGCGGCTCCGGGGATGGCTCTCCTCCTGGGAAAGAATGCGGATCTCCCTGGGGGCTTCCTGGAGCGAGACCCCCATCTTCACCTCGGGGGTGGCCGCCGACGTGGGGGAGAGCTGGAGCGGAGACCTGGGGCTGAACCTCTACCCCTCCGGCTCCCTCTCGGCCGAGGTGGGCCTGCGGCACGTGACGATCCTACGACGCAGGGACGGCTCCACCTACTCCTCCGCCACCATCCCCCGGCTCCAGGCCCGCTACCAGTTCTCCCGGGCCCTCTTTCTCCGGGCCATCGGGGAGTACTCCAACCAGGAGAGGAGCAGCCTGTTGGACCCCGTCTCCGGAGCCCCGGTCTACTCCTGCGGCGACGAATGCGCCGCCCTGGTGGGATCCGACCAACACGACTTCCGGCTGGAGGGGCTCCTGGGCTACGAGCCCTCCCCGGGGACGGTGGTCTACCTGGGATACTCCCGGCAAATGCGGGACACCGACAGCTTCCGGTTTCGGGGGATGGATACCCGAGCGGACGGCCTCTTCCTGAAGGTGAGCTACCGCTTCAGGATGTAGGATGGGGTGCAGCCGTCCCGCTGCTCCCGCCATTCGCTCCCGGATTCCTCCCGTTCACCACCTCTGTCGACCCTCCTGTAGGCAGAGTGTTAACCCGTCTCCCCCTTCCTCCCATCGTTGGCGAATGAGAGCAGGAATCCGCCGTCGAGCTCGGGAGGGGGCATGTCCACGTTCTTCCAGGACCTCAGGTTCGCGTTCCGGACGCTCCGGAAACACTGGCTGGTGACGGCGGCGGCGGTCCTCTCCCTGGCCCTGGCCATCGGAGGGAACGCAGCCGTCTTCAGCATGGTGGACGCCTTTCTCTTCCGCCCCCTCCCCTACGACCACCCGGAGCGGCTGGTCTTGTTCGGGGAGCGTCTTCGGGCGAGCGAGCCGGGCTCCGCCAACATCGGCACCTCCCTCGCCACCTGGGCCGACCTGAGAGAACGGTCCCGCACCCTCGAAGGGTGGGCAGCGATTCAGCCCGCGACCCTCTCCCTGCGGGATGAGGACGGCTCGGATCCGGTTTCGGTTCAGATGGTCACCCCCAACTACTTCGAGATGGTAGGAGCCCGGATGAACCGTGGGCGCCCCTTCCTTTCGGAAGAGGTGGTGGAAGGGGCCAGGCGCGTGGCTATCGTCTCCGAGGAGTTCCGCACGGAGCGTTGGGGCGACCAGCTTCCCCTGGGCGAGGTCGTGACCCTGAACTCGGAGCCCTACGAAGTCGTGGGGGTTCTTCCCGGGGATTTCGCCTTCTTCCAGGGCGGCGTGGACCTCTGGGTGCCCCTGACCCGGAGCCCCCAGTCGGCCCCCCGGGACCAGCGGAACATCGTGCCCCTGGCCCGGATGGCGCCGGGAGCAACCATGGAACAGGTCCAGGGAGAGGTGACGTCTCTGGCAGAAGAGATCGGCCTGGAAAACCCGGAGACCATGGGGGACCGGACGATGGACGCGTTCAACCTCCGGTACGACGTCCCGTCCACCCAGGCCCGGCTTCTCTTCAGCATGATGCTGGGCATGGTGGGAGTCGTGCTGATCATCGCCTGTGTGAACGCCACCAACCTCCTCCTGGCCCGGAGCCAGGAGCGGACCCGGGAGATCGCCCTCCGGACGGTACGGGGGGCGGGGCGGGGGCGGGTCCTCCGTCAGCTTCTCACCGAGAGCACCCTCTTGGCCCTCCTGGGCGGAGTCGGGGGGATCGGGCTCGGGGTCCTGGGCATCGATGCCATGGTGAGAAGTTGGGTTGACCTCCTCCCTGCCGGGTTCATGCCCCGGTTGGACGGTCGGGTCCTGACGTTCACCCTGGGCATCACCCTGGGGGCCGGGCTCCTCTTCGGCCTGGCCCCGGCCATCCAGACCGTGAAACGCAACCACGCCGCGGCCCTCCGTGAGGGTCCGGGCCGGTCCGGGGGAGGAGGCAACCGGAAGCGCCTTTCCCGGATCCTGGTGGTGGGAGAGGTCGCCCTCTCCATGATCTGTCTCGGAGCGGGGAGCATGCTGGTCCGGAGCTTCCTGGAGATCAGGGACTCGGACCCCGGCTTTCAGGGGGAAGACGTGTTGGTGGCCAGCCTGGCCGTCCCGCAGTCGAGATATCCGGAGGAGGCAGACCGGAGACGACTGGGAAACCAGATCATGGAGCGGGTCCGTACGCTCCCCGGAATCACCGAGGCGGCCCTCCTGAACACCCTTCCCCAGACTCCCGTTCAGCCCACCGAAAGCATGCGTATACCCGGGGAGGAGCCGGTGGGTGGGCGATCCGGATGGGAGGCGGTGCGGGTGGCCGCTTCGCCCGGGTATCTGGAGGTCTACGACATCCCCCTCCTGGAAGGGAGGTTCTTCCAGGAGGCGGACCGGGAGGACGGCCGCCTGGTGGCGGCCGTGAACCGGGAGCTGGCGCAGCGGCGCTTCCCCGGGGAGAGCGCCGTGGGAAGACGGCTGGTGGTGGGGGGTGAGGAACGGGAGATCGTGGGGGTCGTCTCCGACGTGCAGCAGCAGCTCATCTCCTCCCCGGACCGTCCCGGCGAGACGGTGTACGTCCCTCAAGCCCAGTCTCCCGACCCGGTCTTTCTTGTGGTGGAAGCCACCGGGGACCCCCACCAGCTGGTTCCGGCCCTCAGGGAGCAGCTCCAGCTGATCGATATGGACCTGACCGTGTCTCGGGCCCTCACGATGGTGGAGTTCGTAGACCAGGCCTTTGCGGGGATCCGGGTCTTCAACATCATCCTGGGCGGATTCGGGATCATGGCCCTCTTCCTGGCGGCCCTGGGGACCTACGGCGTGCTGGCCTACTCGGTGGGACAACGGCGGCACGAGATCGGGGTGCGCCTCGCCATCGGCGCCCGTCCGGGGGCGGTGGTGAGAATGATCGCGGCCCAGGGCCTGTGGCTGGGTGGGATCGGTCTCGCCCTGGGGTTGGTGGGGACGCTCCCTCTCATCGGAGTCCTGCGGTCCATGGTCTCGGCATTCGCTACGGTGAAGCCCTCGACCCTGGGGTTCATCGCCGCTATCCTGACGGGAGTCACGACGCTGGCCAGCTGGGTACCGGCCCGGCGAGCGACGGCGGTGGATCCCGTGGAGACGCTACGGGAGGAGTGACGCCCTCACCCCATGAGCTCCCTCAGGGCTTTCGACCCCCGTCGGCTGGCCACCAGCCGACTGCCATCGTCCAATCGGATCAGGAACCGCCGCTCGTCGTACTTCTCGATCTTCCCCACGTGGGAGAGGTTCACGATGTGGCCCCGGTGGACACGGATGAACTCCCTGGGATTCAGACGCTCCTGGATCTCTCCGAGAGAGGTGTCGGACGAGAATGTGGCCCCGTCAGTGACGATGGAGGTGCCCCCGGAGGTGGCGTCGATGCGAACGATCTTCTCCACGGGAATGGGCACGATGCCGCCCCGATACCCGGCGAAGAGCCGGGAGGCGTAGTACGCGGCGGCCCCCTCCCGTCCCGTCCCCTTCGTAACCCCCTCGCCCACCAGCCGAACCCTGACCCGGTCCAGACTTTCCATCAGGCGGTCTTTGCCGAAGGGCTTCACCAGATAGTCCAGGGCGCCGAACTCGAAGGCGGAGAGGGCATACTCGTCGTACGCCGTGGTGAAGATGACCGCCGCGTGGTGGGTGATGGTCTCCAGGACCTCCAGCCCCGTCAGGCCCGGCATGCGGACGTCCAGGAAGACCAGGTCGGGCTCCAGCTTCTGGATCAGCCGTACCGCGTCGGAGCCGTTCCGGGCGTCCCCCACCACCTCGATCCAGTCCACGTCCTTCAGGTATTCCCGCAGCGCTCGCACAGCCAGGGGCTCGTCCTCGCAAATGAGGACCCGGGCCACGCCGAACCCGTCGGAGGCGTTCATCGACCCGGGTCTCCTGGCGGACAAAAGGAGATGCTCATTGACCGGGCTCTTCCCCAGAAGGAAGGGTGATGTTCAGCGTGGGGGTGGGAAGCCGTGAGACGGGGACCCTGAGGAGCGCCGTGAAGCCCTTCCCCGGTGCGGTCCGCCAGGTCAGCGAGGCCTGGTCCCCGAACAGCGTCACCACTCTCCGCTCCAGGAGGTTCAGCCCCTTCCCCTGCGCGGCTCGGACCGCATCGGGTGAGGCACCCATTCCGTCGTCCTCCACCTCGATGGCCAGGCCTCCCCCTTCCTCACGGATGCGGATCCGGATGCGCCCTCCCTCCTCCTTCGGAGCGATGCCGTGCTTGATGGCGTTCTCCAGGAGCACCTGCAGGGAGAAGGGAGGCACGGCCACGGTCTCCAGCCCCGGGTCGATCTCCCAGCCCACCTCCATCCGCTCCGAGAGCCGCAGGGACTCCAGGCCCAGGTAACGCCGAGCGATCTCCAGCTCCTGGCCCAGGGGGACGGCGTCCAGATCCCGCCTCTCCAGAACCGAGGCGTAGCGGATCAGGGCCGCCACGTCCTCGATGGCCCGTTCCGCCGTGGCGGGGTCGGCCCGGACCAGGAGCATGAGGGAGTGGAGCGTATTGAAGACGAAGTGGGGGTTGAACTGCGCCCTCACCACCTTCGCCTCCGCTTCGGCACGGAGCACCGCCTCCCGGGCCAGGAGCGCCTGAGTCTCCTGGACTCTCCGCAGAGACTCGGTCCACATGAGGAAGCCGGCCAGGATCGTGTAGATCAGGCCATAATAGAAAGAGAGGATGAGAGGAAGGACCCGCGGGTCGCCTGTGAACCCCATCTCGTCCTGGAGGTCCAAGGCGTAGAGGAGGAGGGTGGTCCCGATGCCGGAGAGGACGGCGTACCCGATCCCCACCCCCACGTGGATGCCCACGGTCCTGGCCAGGGACCATTCCGGGTTCAGGAGGGATCTCCGCCGAAGGGCGACGGCGGTGGCCAGGATCAGGGGGGCCACGATGTGGACGAGACCAGACTCTGCGGAGTGCCCCTCCATGAGAGCGCTGGACACCATGAGGGCGGCGTAAGCGATCCAGGCCCCGAAAAAGAGGACCCAGACAGCCCGATCCACCTTCCGGCCGTCCGTATGGGTTGCCATCTAGTGCCCCTCCTGCGATGAAACTGCCCCCTCCATCCGCCGAATGGCAATCACTTCGTCACCTGCCAGGGTACGTAATGGATCCACCTCGTCGTGCTTGAACGTTGGGGTCGCGCTCCGCTCACCGACATCCTCTCCCCGTGATTGGACCTCCGGCCCCTCTCTCCGAGCCAATACCCGTGTTGAACGGCGGGGCTCCGCGATCCTCTTCCCGCCATTCGCCCCCCATTCCGGCCCGGTCGCCTCCCGCTCGTCCCACTCGCCGGATTTCCGTTCGGGGTGGAGGGCCGAGTTGCTCTCTTTCACCTGTCGCCGAACCCACCCGCCTGCCTGGGGGGCCTCGGCGACGAGAGCCGCTTGAAGGGAGGGATGATCAGATGCGACCCGATGGAAGACTCCTCGAGCGAGGGACCCCTCTGCGTCGGGGGGTTCTCCTCGGCCTGGCCGTCCCCGTCCTGGGCCTCCTCCCCACCGCCCTCCTCCTGGGCCAGGGCACGAACGGGATGGTGGGGGTCCAGGCTGGACCCATCACCACCGGTGTCCATTCCGAGGTCCCGGCAATCCTCGACACCGACTGGCGAACCGGCCTGAGCGCCGGTGTCTTCGCCGCCTTCCAACCGGCCGCGCACCTCATGGTCCGGGCCAATCTCCTTCTCTCCCGGCGGGGATTCGGCTTCCGGATGTACCGGGAGGGCCCAGGCCTCATTCCAGGAGAGGCAGAGGTGCGATTCCTGGAGGCACTGATGGATGTGGGATTCAGGGTGCCCTGGCCCGAAGGAGGGGGCATCACCCGCGTGTACGCCGGTCCAGCCGTCGGTTACCGGCTCGGCTGCACCTCGAAGGGCTCCGCCATGGGCGTGGAGTTCGAGGAAAACTGCGACCATCCCCTGGTCGGACTCAGGACACGATCCCTGGACGTGGGCGCGTCGGTGGGGGCGGGAATCGACCTCCACCTCCCATCGATCACCGTGTTGATGGATGGTCGGTACACGTATGGGCTCCGGAACCTGAACAGGAGTCCCGACGGATCCCAGGATCTCTCCAGCCGCGCCTGGAGCTTCACGATGGGCCTCGGATGGCCCTGGAGGTGGTGAGGCCGTAACCATGCGATCCGCTGCTCTTCGAAAGGTGGTGGCCTGGGCGGCCCTGGTGGCGGTGGGGGGATACGGGGTCCTGGGGCCCTGGATCAACCCATCGGTAGAGGTGGCGAATGCCCTCCGCCTGGATCTCGTCGTCCTGGCAACGATGGGGTTCTTCGGCTTGTGGAACCGTTCCGAGCTGCACCTGTCCCTGGTTTCGGGGGGCCTTCTGGGTGCCGCTTTCGTTGCCCCCTGGGCGGCTTTCCCCTGGTTGATCCTCCCGGCCCTGGCTCTGGGTCGGATGGGGAGAGAGTCGCGGGAGAGCACCGAGGCCCACGGATTCCGAAGACCCACCGGTCTCGCCATCGCCGTGGCCGTTTTCGCCCTTACCGGCAACGCGACACTGATGGCGGCCATCTCGGCACGTGGGCTCCGAATCTCCGTCGAGGAGATGGAGGCTCGGGATTTCAGGGCCAACAGCCTGCTGGAAGACGTTCCCGTCCACGACGCCTGGGCCATCGATCTGACAGACCGCCCCTCTCCGACCCTGGACGACCTGATCCGTGTGTTCAAGGACGGATCTCCCCTTCAGGCCACCCCCGCCTTCGTCGGTCTCAGCATCCTTCGAGGCGTCGTCGGCGGGGTCTTCGGATGGGAGGACCCCAGGTGGTCGGGGGTCTCCTCCTCTTTCCTCAACCGTCTGACAGACGACGATCGTGACCGCTCAACGGCAGCGTCCGGACAGGTCCTCGATATCTGGAGGGTGCTGTATGCGTTCCCGCAGGAGGCGGCGGTGGAGACGCTCAACGGTACTGCCCATGTGGCGGTGATCGCCGGCCTGGGGGAGGAGTTGGATCGGACTCGCCTCTTCCTTTCGTTCCGGGTCAGGGAGGTGAACTGGACCACCAGGATTTACATGAGGCTCATCGATCCTGCCCGGCGATGGTTCGTCTACCCCTCTCTTCTCAGACAATTCGCTCACACGTGGAACCGGGAGAGCTGGAGCTCCTCCGGTGAATCTCTCTCTGGAGAAGGACCATGAACAAACCAGCAGGAACCATCGCCCGCCGAGAGCTCCTGGTCCGGACCGCTCCGGCCTGTGCCCTCACCTGCCTCGGGCTGGGCCGAACGGAAGGTTTGGCAGCGGCTCTCTCCGGGCTGCCGTGCCAGGAGGTCCACAAGTTCGACCGAAAGGAGGAACGGTCCTACTCTCCGAAGGAGCTCGCCGAGCTGATGGCTCGCACGGCCCTCGAGGTCATCCGCACCCTACGGCGGGAGATCGGAGACCCCGAGACGATTCGACTCCTGAAGCTCAACTCGGAGGAGATGGGACGGCAACGGGGCGCCATGCACGCCGAGAGATCTCCGGATTCCTCCTTCGAGAGCTTCGTGTCGCTGTTCCGCCAGATGGCCTCCGGGCCCCAACTGACGGCGGAGGTGGTGCAGGACACCGAGAAGGTGTTCGAGTTGAACGTCTCGGAGTGTGTCTGGGAAGTCGTCCTCCGGGAAGCGGGACTGGCGGGGGAGATCGGGCATGCCACCGTGTGCAACATGGATTACACCTGGCCTCCGGCTTTCAACCCCGCTTTCCGCCTGGAGCGCACCAAGACCCTCATGCAGGGACACGACTGCTGCAATCATCGTTACATCAACACGGCGGCACCCTGACGGGGGCAGCCATTGGGACCAGGGGCAGACGGGCTCCGGCCCGTCTGTCTCGGTCCCGCATCCCGTTGGCGAGAGCCCCCACCACCGACCGCCCTTCCATATCACTCCACACGCAGTGCTTTCGCCGGATCCACCCGGGTCGCCCGCCGGGCCGGGACAAAGCTCGCCAACAGGGATACGGCCACCAGGAGGAGCGCCACCGCCGTCAGCGTCGGTGGGTCCATTCCGCCCACCCCGAACAGGAGCGACGCCACGAAGCGACCGGTGGCGACGGCCCCCATCAGACCCAGAACCAGGCCGCCGATGGTGAGGCGTAGCGCCTGGCGCAGGACGAGGCGGCGTACGTCGGAGGCGGCCGCACCCAGGGACATCCGGACGCCCATCTCGTGGGTCCTTCTGGATACGGTGTAGGAGAGGACGCCGAAGAGCCCGCCCGCGGCCAACCCGAGGGCCACCAGGCCGAACACCGTCATGAGGGCCGCGCTGAAGCGGCGTGGGCCAACGAGGTCCTCCAGCTCCGTGGACATGGCGTACACCGTCTCCAGGGGGATGGTGGGGTCGTGGCGCCAGATGGCCTCCCGCACCCCCCGCGTCACGTCGGCGATGTCGCGTTGCGTGCGGATCAGGAGCCACATGTCCGTCATGGGCCGCTGAGCGTGGGGGAAGTAGAACCCCGGCAGGGGGGTGGGGCCGTCCCGGCCACCGAAACGGACGTTCTCGGCGATGCCGACGATGGTCCATTCCCCCTCGGGCGTGCCCTCCCACCAGGACTCCTTCAGGATCACGGAGCCCAGGGCATCCCCGTCGGGGAAGTGGGTGTCGGCGAAGGCCTGATTGACGATGACCACGCCGGGGGCCGTGGGGCCGTCGTCCGGCGTGAAATCGCGGCCACGGAGGAGTCGGATGCCCGCTGCGTCGAAATACCCCGGGGTCACCGGCCGGTAGCTCGCTTCCGGCACCTGGCCCGGATCGGGTACGGGCCGCCCCCGGATGGTGAAGCCGGTGGTCCAGGAGGGGCGGGTGGGCGGAGCGTACCCGAAGGCCGCCGAGGTCACGCCGGGGATCTCCCGGATCTCCCGAAGGGACTCGGAGAACAGGGTCTCCACCGCAGGCCATCGCTCGCTGGGATACTTAACGAAGGGCAGCACCACCGGGACTGCCCAGAGGTTGTCGGGCTGGAAGCCCGGGTCCACGGACTCCACGGCCCGAAAGCTCCGGACCAGGAGGCCCGCCCCGAAGACGAGCATGAGGGCCAGAGCCGTCTCCAGGACCACGAGACCGGACCGGACTCCCTGACCGCCGGACGCCGTGGACCGGGTCCCGCCGTCCCTGAGGTCGTCGGCCACACCGCCCCCACTGCCTCGAAGCGCCGGGATCAATCCGAACACCACTGCCGTCCCGAGGACCGCGGCGACGACCACCACCAGCACCCTGCCATCAAGGGTAATCTCGGACACCCGAGGGATGGCCCCGGCAGGGGCGGCCGCCAGGGTCAGGTCCAGGGCCAGGTACGCGATGCCGACTCCAAGGGCGCCGCCCACGGCGGACAG
Organism: Gemmatimonadota bacterium; assembly: GCA_050114895.1. Classification (GTDB taxonomy): domain Bacteria; phylum Gemmatimonadota; class Gemmatimonadetes; order Longimicrobiales; family Gaopeijiaceae; genus JASFRP01. The sequence goes on along the minus strand of JASFRP010000014.1, from coordinate 3,669 downwards.
GACCAGCCCCTCCGTGAGGAACTGGGCGAGGAGCCGCCTCCGCCCCGCCCCCATGGCCCGGCGCACCGCCACCTCACGGCTCCGAGCCGTGGCTCGGGTCAGGAGCAGATTGGCAACATTGGCGCAGACGATGAGGAGCACGAGCCCCACCGAGCCCATGAGAGTCAAGAGGAGCTGGCGGCTGTTGGAGACCGTGGCTTCCTGGAGAGATTCTACCCAGAAGGATTGGTCTTCGTTTTCGGGGTAGGCCTCCGCCAGGCGAGCACCGATGGCGGCGACGTCCAGGGACGCCGTGCCGAAATCGGTCCCGGGGCGGAGACGCGCCCGCACCCGAAGCCTGTGCATGCCCCGCTGGTCCTCGGCGAAGTTCTGCCGGCCGGGGAGCCAAACGTCGGTCCGGATGGGGAAGGCGTAGCCCTCCGGCATCACGCCGATGACGGTGTGGGGGTCCCCGTCGATGACCACGGACGATCCCAGGACCCCGGGTGATGCACCGAAACGGCTCGCCCAGAGGCCGTGGGAGAGCACGACGACCCGCTCCCCCCCCAGTCGATCTTCGTCGGCGTTGAAGACCCTCCCCAGCTCGGGCTCGACCCCCACCACCGAGAAGAGGGAATGGGTGGCGTACACGGCCGTAATGGCGGAAGGCGCCCCGGCATCTCCCAGGAGGGTGACGGGTCCGGAGCGGAATCCACCGAAGGCCTCGAAATCCCGCTGCTCTCTCTCCAGCTCGGAGTAGTCGGGGTAGGAGACCCACTCCCTGAGGGTCTCGTCGGAGGAAGCGGATCGGGTCCAGACGATGCCCAGCCGATTTCCACCCTCGTAGGGCAGAGAACGGAGCAGCACCGCGTCCACCACGGAGAAGATGGCCGTGTTGGCGCCGATCCCCACGGCGAGCATGGCGATGCACACCGCCGCGAACCCCGGGTTTCTCCGGAGGCCCCGCAGCGCCAGGCGCACGTCCTGAGGGAAGGATCGAAGGGTGTAGGCTCTCACCCCCCCTCCCCGTCCCCCGGTTGCGGGAGATGGATGCCGCAGGTCGCCCACCGCCCCAGCCCATTCCCTCAGACAAGTCCGGACCAGATCGCCGAGCTCCCGGACCCAGGCGCCCACAGGTCTTCCCTCGCGGCTCGCCGCCTCCAGCCGGCGTTCCTGCGCCCAGCGCATCTCATCCCCGTATTGCTCCCGGAAGCCCGGAGGCAGAAGACGCATGAGCGCGTCGAGGATGCGGCGTCCGACGCGAGGGCTCACGTCCGCAGCAACCCTTCGGCTCGGGCGAGATCGGCCAGCCTGGCATGCCGATCCGCCTCGGCCCGGACGACCCCCAGCCCCAGCCGGGTGAGCCTGTAATACTTTCGGCGCGGGTCCTCCGAGTCCGTGGGGGTTGGGGCCTCCTCCACCAGGCCGTCGGCCCGCAGTCGCTTGATGGCCGAGTACAGCGTTCCCGTGCCCAGGCGCACCCGCCCGCCGGTGCGCTCCTCGATGGCCAGGAGCATCCCGTACCCGTGCATGGCCTCACCCGTCAGGGAGAGCAGGATCAGGAAGACCTGCTCACTGACGGGCAGATGACGTCCCACATCCAGGTCGTCCACCTGTGGACCTCCGGCATCCATGTCCTTGATGACCAACTAGCTAACGATATGATAGATCATGTGACGATCCATCGCAAGGTGAGTGTCATGGAAGGGACCGGGAAGCGGCCTGGGACCCGGGAGACCCCTCCGCCAGGGAGGGTTTGATCCCTCGCCGATGGCCTCGGGCCCGGCGGAGCGTTCTCCCCCGGGCCCGAGGCGCCAGGGCTCGATTGCTTGATTGGATTCGGGGCGGCGCCTACACGCCCCGGGCGCTGGACAGATCGGGGCGGTACCGGACCACGAAGCTGTCCCAGTGGTGTACGGCTTCGGAGAAAGTGGTGAAGATCTCCATGGCTTCTTCCTCGCCGTATTGCTGGACCATGGCCTGCTCCATGCTGGGATCCGGGTCGGCGAAGTCGGCCCAGCTCTGACCCCAGCCGGGCATGTGAAACCCACCGACCGGTCCTTCCGTATCACCCTATGTAGAAAACTGCAAACTCGGAGGGAGCGACCTCTCATGTCCGTGCGCATGACCCAGATCACGGCTCTCGTGCTCCAGAGCATCGCAGCGGGATTCCGGTACGGTTTCGACGTGATGGAGGCCTGCCAGCTTCCCAGCGGCACGGTGTATCCGGCCCTCCGTCGCCTGGAGAAGGCCGGTCTCCTGAAGTCTCGGTGGGAGGACGCCGCGTCGGCCCACGCCCACGGGCGACCCCGCCGGAGGACCTACGCCTTGACCGACGAGGGGTGGAGGGTCCTCCCGGAGGCCCAGACGAGGCTCCAGGAGATCCGCCGGCTGCTGGGCGACTTCCCGCCGGTAGAGACGCGGGAGGCCTGATGGCCCTGCCGCACCTGTGGATCAGAGTGACCTCGGCCCTGGTGCCCCGGAGCCACCGGGGGGACTGGATCGAGGAGTGGGACGCGGAGCTCGCCGCCACCGGCGGTGGGATGACGAACGCCTGGGGTTCCCTGGGCGACGCGTGGTATCTGAGAACGGAAGGATGGACCATGGACGCGATGTGGCGGGAGCTCAAGGCGGCCGTGAAGGGTCATCTTCGCAAGCCCTTTTTCACGGCTCTGGCGGGGGTGACCCTGGCCATCGGGATCGGGGCAAACACGGCCATTTTCAGCGTCGTGGACAGCGTGCTCATCAATCCGCTTCCCTTTCCTGACCCCTCCCGCCTGGTGAGCTACAACCACGAGGCGCCAGGGCTGGGGGTGAACGTGCCGGTGATTCCCCACTCCCAGGCCATGTACCTCCACTATCTGGAGAACGCCCGGGCGATCCAGTCCTTCGCCGTGTTTGGCGAAGACGCCGTGAACCTCATCACCGACGGGGAGCCCCGGCAGCTCTCGGCGAGCCAGGTGACGCAGGAGTACTTCCGGGTCCTGGGCGTCCAACCGTTCCTGGGACGTGCTTTCGTGGAGGGGGAGGACCGACCCGGTGCGGAGCCCGTCGCCATCCTGGGCTACCCCCTGTGGGAGGAGACCTTCGGAAAGGACCCCGCGGTGGTGGGGAGCGTGGTGGAGATGGATGGCGTCCGTCGGCGGGTGGTAGGCGTCATGCCCCAGGGATTCCAGTTCTCCGAAGAGGACCTCTGGATTCCCATGGAGATCGACACGGGGGCCCCTGACACCGGGTCCCTGCAGTACATCGGGATCGCACGCCTGGCGGACGGTGCAACCATCGAGACGGCGAACGCGGAGATGCAGGACCTTCTGCTTCGCTTTGCCGAAGCGAACCCCGACGAACTGGGCCCGGAGATCATGGAACAGACGGGCCTGGCAGCGGACGTGAAGCCCCTGAAAGACATCTTCGTGCAGGACACCCGTCAGGCCCTCTGGGTCCTTCTGGGCACGGTGGGATTCGTCCTCCTCATCGCCTGCGCCAACGTGGCGAACCTCTTCCTGGTCCGGGCGGAGTCCCGGCAGAGGGAGCAGGCCCTGCGTGCTGCGCTGGGGGCTCGGCGGGGTGACGTCATGCGGCAGTACCTCACGGAGTCCGTGACCCTGGCCCTGGGTGGGGGTCTTCTGGGCCTCGGTCTGGCGGTCTTCGGAGTCCGGGGTCTCCTGGCCCTCGCTCCCACCTCCCTGC
>JASFRP010000013.1:0-14382 GCA_050114895.1 Gemmatimonadota bacterium | reverse complement strand
CCTCCTACCAGCGGCGCCGCCACGTCGGGATCCTCATCGCCGGAGGCCCCGAGGGGACCATCTACAAGTCCACCGACGGCGGCGCCAACTGGAGGGAGGTGGCCCAGGGCCTTCCGCAGGCAGACATCGGCCGCATCGCCCTGGAGGTCTCCCCCCAATATCCCGGGGTGGTCTACGCCACCGTGGCCTCCCAGGATGATCTGAGCGGCATCTACCGCTCCGACGACTACGGGGAGAGCTGGACCAAGGTCAACGACTACCACCCCAACGACCCCCAGTACTACGGTGAGCTCTTCGCCGATCCCCACCGCCCGGGGAGGGTGTGTGCCGTGGATACCAACCTCTACTGTACCACCGACAATGGGGTCACCTGGGAACCCTTCCGCCTCCAGGGAGTCCACGTTGACCACCACGAAGTGATCTTCGACCCGGTGGATCCCGAATACATGATGTTGGGCAACGACGGAGGCCTGTACGAGAGCTTCGATGCCGGCCAGACCTGGAGGCACTTCGCTAACCTTCCCGTGGCCCAGCCCTACCGGGTGGGAATTTCCACCGAGGTGCCCTTCTACTCCGTCTTCGGGGGCACTCAGGACAACGGTACCCCGGGAGGGCCGATGGGCACCGCGAACGCCGTGGGGGTCCGGAACTCCGACTGGATGCAGGTCCTGGGTGGGGACGGGTTCCAGGCCCGGGTGGACCCGATGGACCCCTCCATCGTCTACGGCATGTCCCAGGGGGCACGCATCTCCAGGGTGAACCTGGAGACGGGAGAATCCACGAGCATCGCGCCTCCGCAGGTCGACGAGGCCGGGGACACCGTCTACTGGCATTGGGATGTTCCCTTCTCCATCAGCCACTTCGACCGTAACCGGGTCTACGCCCTGGGGAGCCGGCTGGCCCGGAGCGACAACCGAGGGGACGATTGGACCTTCATCAGCCCCAACATCAGCCGTCAGATCGATCGTGATACGCTGGAGGTCATGGGGCGGGTATGGCCGGACAACGCCGTCTGGAAGAACGTCTTCACCAACGAATACGGGATCGGCGTAGCGTTCAGCGAGTCCCGCCTCGACGAAGATCTCATGTACGTGGGGAGCGACGACGGCCTCCTGCACGTGACGGAGGACGGGGGAGCCACATGGCGGAAGATGGATGGCTTCCCCGGGATCCCCACCCTGGCCTACGTGTCGTGCGTCCTGGCCTCCCGCCACGACCCGGACCGGGTGTACGCCGCCTTCAACAACTGGAAGCGGGGGGACTTCACCCCCTACGTCCTGAGAAGCGACGATCGGGGCCGGAGCTGGACGTCCATCGCGGGAGACCTCCCGGCCCGGCACGTGGTCTGGGACCTGGTGGAAGACCCGCTGAACGAGGACCTTCTCTTCCTCGGGACGGAGTTCGCCCTCTTCTTCTCCTACCAGAGAGGGGGAAGTTGGATCGAGCTCACCGGGAACACCCCGACCATCCCCTTCCGGGACATCGAGATCCACGAGGGAATGGGTGACCTGGTGGTGGCCAGCTTCGGACGAGGGTGGTGGGTCCTGGACGACTACACCTCCCTTCGGTCCCTTACCCCCGAGCTCCTGGCCCAGAACGCCGCACTGTTCGACGTGAGGCCGGCCTACGTGTACAACCAGCTCGGCTTCTACCAAGCCAGCTCCGGGGAGTACGCCGCCGAGGATCCACCCTTTGGCGCCATCGTCTCCTACTATCTGAGCGAGCCCGTTGCGGGAGCCGACACCGCGCTCACTCTTGTGGTCCGGGACGGCGAGGACACCCTCCTCGCCGAGGTCTCGGTTCCCAACGCTCCCGGCATCCACAGAGGCGTCTGGGACCTCAGGAGTCAGCCCCCCCGGGTCGAGGCCCCGGAGGGGGAGCAAAGGCGGAGGCCGCGAACAGGCCCCCTGGTTCAACCCGGGACCTACCAGGTCACCCTGGTAGCCAGGGTGGGGGAGGAAACACGGCAGCTGGCAGGACCGACTACGGTTCGGGTGGTACCTCTCGAAGGTACGAGGCGATAAGACGGGGAGGCCCGGATTCGAGCCACCGGGCACCGGGTGGGACCCGGCCATTCGGATTCCCCTGCGGGACACACCGGACTTGGGGCTCACGCTCGTGGGCCGGACCAGAACGGAGACTCACGGATGATCTTGAGTGATGGCTACGCCAACCCAGCGAGAAGGGCTGATCGGTCCCGGCATTTCTCCTGTCTCGGTTTTTCTCTGTTCTTCTCCGCCTTCCTCTTCTCGGTCCCGGCTTCCGCGCAGGAGCCGCCCCGCGGCCGGCCTCCGGGCAACGCCGACACCATCCCGACCCTGGGCCTGGAGCAGGGCATCTCCACCTTCGACACGCCTGACTTCGAGCTGAGCCTGGTCAACGCATCCCAGACCGTGGCGGGCCTGAAGCCCAAAGGCACGGATGGATTTGACTTCACACCAGCAGACTGGATTGAACGACGGGATCAGGACGGCTTCTACCACCTGGGCGATGTCACCCTTCGCCTGAGGGTGGCGGGGGCGAACGGATGGAAAACGTACTCCACCGCTGCCGCCCGGAAGCCGGTGGACCCCCTTCCCTCCTCCGGCACGACCCTGGCCTCCGCAGACCTTGCCGCTACCTTCCCGGCGGACCTTCCTCTGGGAGTGTGGCGCTACTGGGAAGTCATAGGCGGAGAGCTGGCCCTCCGATTCGAGCTGGAGAACAGGAGCGAGACCCCCGTCGAGATAGGCGGTCTGGGGATCCCCATGATCTTCAACAACATCCTTCAGGGCCGGTCCCTGGAGGAGGCCCACGCCGTGTCCTCCTTCCACGATCCGTACATCGGGCAGGACGCCGGTTACCTCCAGGTGACGCGCCTCACGGGGCTGGGCCCCACGCTGGTGGTGGTTCCCCTGGGCCGTACCCCTTTCGAGGCGTACAACCCTCTCCTGGACGATCCGACCCGGCGAGGAACCACCTTCGAGGGGTTCTACGAGTGGGAGGTTCACAGCCTGGCCTTTGCGGACGAAGAGTGGAGGGACGCCGAGCCCTGGAATCCGCCCACTTCGGCCACCCTGGCGCCGGGGGAGACCCGCTCCTACGGCGTCGTCTTTCTGGTGGCGGACGATCCGCGGGACATCGAGCCCACCCTTCTGGAGAACGAGCGTCCCGTGGCTGTGGGAATTCCGGGATACGTCATCCCCACCGACCTGGAGGCCCGCCTCTTCCTGAAGGCGTCGGCAGAGGTCTGGGCCGTGTCCGTTGATCCGGAGGGGGCCCTCACCGTAACCCCCGCCGAGACCACCCCCGGCGGATGGCAGGCGTATGATGTCAAGGGCAGCCGGCTGGGGAGAGCCCGCCTGTCGGTCACGTACTCCGACGGAACGCGGCAGGCCATCCACTACAAGGTGATCAAACCGGAGACTGAAGTGGTCTCGGACATGGGCCGCTTCCTCACCACACAGGCGTGGTTCGAACGACCCGACGACCCCTTCGGCCGGAGCCCGTCGGTGATCACGTACGACTACGAGGAAAAGCGTCAGGTGACGGAGGACAACCGGGCGTGGATCGCCGGCCTGGGAGATGAGGGCGGGGGGGGGGCCTGGCTTGCCGCCATCATGAAACAGCTCGTGGAGCCGGACCCGGCGGAGCTGGAAAAGATGCAGCGGTTCGTGGACGGGGTAGTCTGGGGCGGGCTCCAGTACTCGGAAGGTGAACGGATGTACGGGGTCCGGAAGAGCATGTTCTACTACGAACCGGAGTCCATGCCGGAGGGGACGTACAGCCAGGACATCCGCTATGGAGGATGGTCGAGCTGGGACAGAGAGGAGGCCATGTCGGTAGGTCGCTCCTACGACTATCCCCATGTGGCGGCGCTGCACTGGGTCCTCTATCGGCTGGCCCGGAACCACCGCGGTCTCATGACGAATCACGGGTGGGAGTGGTACCTGGAACGGGCCTACCAGACGGGGGAGGCCATGGTCCGCCTCGCCCCCCAGTACGCCCAGTTCGGTCAGATGGGGGGAACCGTCTTCCTCCTGATCCTGAAGGACCTCCAGCGGGAGGGATGGATGGAGCAGGCCGCGGCCCTGGAGGCCACGATGCGGGCCCGGGCGGAGGTCTGGCGTTCTCTGGGTTATCCCTTCGGGAGTGAGATGCCATGGGACTCCACTGGACAGGAGGAGGTCTATGGATGGAGCCGGTACTTCGGCTTCGACGACAAGGCTCTGGTCACCCTGAACGCCATCCTGGGGTACATGCCCACAGTCCCGCACTGGGGGTACAATGGGAGTGCCAGGCGTTACTGGGACTTCCAATACGCCGGGAAGCTGAGACGAATCGAACGCCAGCTTCACCACTACGGTTCGGGCCTCAATGCCATCCCCGTTCTCTCCGAGTACCGGGACCATCCGGACGACTTCTACCTGCTTCGCGTCGGATACGGCGGGGTCATGGGTGCCATCGCCAACATCACGGAGGATGGCTTCCCTCCGGCCGCCTTCCACGCCTACCCGTCCACCCTCCGAATCGACGGTATCACCGGGGATTACGGGCCCGGGTTTCTCGCACACGCCATTAACACCGGCACGTATGTCGCCCGGCACCCCGAGTTCGGGTGGGTGGCCTTCGGCGGGGACCTGTCCGTGGAGGGTGACGTGATAAGGATCCGGCCCCTGGACTCCGGGCGCTCCCGGGTCTACCTCGCTCCCCTCGGCCTCTGGCTCACCCTGGATGCGGGCAGGTTCGAGAGCGTGGAGATCAGGGGAGGAGAGGTGCGGGTTAGGCTCGACCCCGCCGACGCCCATACCCCAATGGGTCTCCTCCGCATCGAGGAGCCCGGGAGGGTCACGGGAGGGGGGACGTTCGCTCCCGTCGAGAGCCTGGACATGGACCGTGAAGGATACGTGGTGCCCCTGGGTCAGGAGATGACGGAGGTGGTTCTCCATCCCATTGGTTGACCCCTGCCCTCCTCTGGAGGCATAAGGTAACCGAAGCTGATTAGCGGCCATTTGGTGCCCTTGCCCGGGAGACTCGGATGAGCAGTCTGTCCAGATCGAGGTTCGCCGTGTTTCTCGCCCTGGGAACCCTTCTCCCCCTGGGCTTCCACGGGTGCGCCACGGACCACCTGCCGGACGGTCTCTACGCCCGGATCTACACCACCAGGGGACCCGTGCTGGCCCGGTTGGAGCCAAACCTCACTCCGCTTGCGGTGGCCAACTTCGTCGGTCTCGCGGAAGGGACCATCGAGAACGCCGCCTTCGACCCCGGGCGGCCCTTCTATGACGGGACCGTCATCCACAGGGTGGAGGCAGGGCACGTCATCCAGATGGGGATACCCCCATCGGATCGGGCCAATGGGCCCGGGTACGTCTTCCCCAACGAGATGCACGCCTCCCTGAGCCACGACCACGCCGGCGCGCTGAACTTCGCCAACGGGGGACCCAACACCAACGCTGCCCAGTGGTGCATCACCCTGGGGGACCGTTCGTATCTGGACGGAGACTACATCGTGTTCGGAAACGTGGTGGAGGGGATGGACGTGGTCTTCAGCATCGTCCGGGACGATGTCATCGACAGCGTCCGGATCGTTCGCGTGGGGGAGCGTGCCAGTGCCTTCCACCCCGACACCGAGTCTTTCCGGGTAATGGTCCAGGCGGCGGAGGCGAGGGTGGCGGAGCAGGCCGTACTGAAACGGGAGGCGGAGGAGGCGTGGATCCGGGAAAACTACCCCGAGCTGGCCACCCCCCGGGACAGTGTCCGCAGCGCCGTTCTCTCCCCGGGGAGCCTCCCCCGAGAGGGAGAGGGTCCGGTCCAGGCGCGCTACCGTGGTACCCGGATCCGATACGTCGGCCACCTCCTGGGCCATGAGGGACCGGCGGTGGAGGCCACTGCATTCGGGAGTCGCGAGGACGGCCTGCCGGGATTCGTGGATCCACCCCGTCCCTTCCCCGTGGATCCCGGGGACACTTCCATCAATCCCGCTCTGGACCGTGTGCTCGCCGAGATGACGCCGGGTGAGCGTCGGATCGTGGTGGTTCCGTCCGAGTTCGGATACGGGCGGGCTGGGATCTACCCTCCGGAGACACCGGGAGAGCCTCGATTCGTAATCGGGCCCAACACCCTTCTGGTGTACGAGCTGGAGCTGCTCGGAGGTTGAGCGTGCCGATGTCCGGCCCGATTCTCCACCATCAAACTCGAGCGACTCAAGCTCTTGCTCACCTGGATTCGCTTCTCTTGAAAGGGCCGGGCAGCAGAAGATGAACGAACATCCACCTGGAGCTCGCGGCCTCGATCTGCTGATGGAGGACCGGGAGGTCTCTAGGAGGAATGCGGAGTTTCGGCCCCCGGCCCTCCCGGCCCGCGGGGATGCCCGCCTCTACGCCGAACACGTTCTCCAGGCCCGCCGGGGCTGTGACTTCGCCTTCCTCTCGGGGGAGGAGTCAGCGGGGGAGGCAATGGAATGAGCCCCTCCCTCCCTTCCGGATCCTGGGATTGTCACGCTCACGTCATCGAGGGCACGGATCGGTTTCCGCTGGCCCCCGGCCGAAGCTACGAACCCCCGGTGGCCCGCCTTCCGGCCTATCTGGGCTTCCTGGACCGGTTCGGCCTGGGCCGGGGGGCCCTGGTGCAGCCGAGCGTGTACGGTTTCGACAACCGATGCATGCTCACGGCGCTGGAGGCGGCTGGGGGACGCCTGGTGGGAGTGGCCGTTCCTGCACCGGAAACGGGGCCAGGTGAGCTGGAGGCCCTGCACCGGAGGGGCGTCCGGGGAGTGCGCTGCAACCTTCTGAACCCCGGTGGAATCGATCCTTCCGTTGTCCTGAGGTGGAAGCCCGTGATGCGGGAGCTGGGATGGCATCTGGACATGCACGTCGACGTGGAGTCCTGGGGAGAGATGGGAACGGTTCTCGACCGATTCGGCATCCCCGTAGTGATCGATCATATGGGACGGCCCGACCTCGCCCGCCCCTGGGACCGACCCGGCCTCCGCCTCCTGGCGGACCGTTTGCGGGAAGGTGACTGTTTCGTGAAGCTGTCAGCTCCGTACCGGCTCTCCGGGGACGCTCCACCGTGGCCGTCGGTGACGCCACTGGCCCAAACCCTCCTGGAAGCCAATCCGTCCCGGTGTCTCTGGGCCAGCGACTGGCCCCACGTGGATACGAAGTGTCCTGTACACGCAGAGGATCTCTCCGAAGCACTGGCGGACTGGTGTCCCGACCCCTCCCTCCTCCGGATCCTGATGAAGGACACGCCGGAACAGCTCTTTTGCACCGGGGCGACACCTTGAGGACCCCGTGCGGGCTCCCGTCGGTGCCGATCTGGTGCGATCCTGACCCGGCTTCACTCGGCCGAAACGAAGGAGGCTGATCCGTGGGCGGCAGCTCCTACCTGGTGGTCATCGTCCTCTATCTCCTCCTGATGGGGGGGATCGGCGTTCATTTCGCACGACGGAGGGTCCGGACAGGGGACGAGTTCATGCTGGCCGGGCGGAGTCTTCCTCTCTGGGTCATGATGGGGACGCTCCTGGCCACCTGGGTGGGTTCCGGGACTATCGTGGGGGGTGCCGCCTTCACCTACCAGAGGGGCCCCCTGGCGACCATCTTCTTCTACGCCGGGGTCCCCATCGGGATCATCATCCTCTATTTCTTCCTGGCAGAGCGGGTCCGAGGGCTCTCGAAGCTTACCATTCCCGAGGTCCTGGAGGACCGGTACGGACCCATGGCCCGGGTCCTGGCGGCCGTCTGCATCCTGCTGGCCTACGTGGGCATCACCTCCTACCAGTTCATCGGCGGGGGGTACGTTTTGAATCTCACCACCGGGATCCCGGTGGGGGTGGGGAGCGGCATCACGGCCGTCTTCATCGTCTTCCTCGCCCTCACCGGCGGGCTCTTCTCCGTGGCCTACACCGACGCCCTCAGCGCCGTCCTGATCCTCTTCGGACTCATCGTCGGCGTCCCCTTCGCCCTGGGAGCCGCCGGGGGCCTGGATCTTTTCAGAGAGCTGCCACCCGCGAAGCTGAGCTGGACGGGCGGCCTCACCCTGACCCAGACGTTGGGGTATTTCCTACCCCTCCTCATGCTCATCCTGGGGGAGCAGAACATGTATCAGCGGTTTGCAGCCGCCCGGGATAGCGCCACGGCCAAGCGTGCCAACATCGGCTTCTTCGCCGGCGCTGTGGTGGTGCTCACTCTGGTGACCCTCATCGCCTCGGCCTCCGTCGTCGTCTATCCGGAGATCCACCCGGATACGGCGGTTCTGACCATGGCCATGGGCTCCATGCCCTTCCTCATCGGAGCCCCTCTCCTGGCTGCGGCGGTGGCCTTCATCATCACCACGGGGGATTCCTACCTCCTCTCCTGCTCCACCAACGTCACCCACGACTTCTATGTCCGTTTCCTGAACCCCCGTGCCTCCCAGGCTCAGAGGCTCTGGATCACCCGGGGCGTCGTCCTCTGCCTCGGGATTCTTGCATGGGTCCTCGGGACCTTCTTTCCATCGGTTCTGGCGATCCAGATGTACTCGTACACCATGTACGGCGCCGCCATCACCCCGGCGGTCCTGGCCGCGCTCCTCTGGAGGCGGGTCACCCCGGCCGGTGGTGTCGCCTCCATACTCCTGGGGGGGGCCGGGACCCTCTTCTGGGAGCTGGGGCTGAACCGGCCCATGGGGTGGAACAGCATCCTCTTCTCCCTTCCCCTCTCGGTGGGGGCCCTGGTTCTCGTGAGCCTGGCCACGTTCAGGCCAGAGAGGGAAAGAACCCTTCGACCGGAGGAATGACCGGTGGACACCAGCCATCGAATCGAGCGCTTCCGTGCCTTCATGGAAGAGAGGGAGATCGCCCTCTCCCTCATGACCGTCCCCGACGACCAATACTACCTGAGCGGATTCAAGGCCGTGGTATACTCACGGCCCATCGATCTCTTCATCACCGCTGCGGAAACCGGCCTCGTGGTGCCCGCCCTGGAGGAGGTGCACGCACGGGAGGAAGCGGCGGTGGACCAGCTCTTCGTGTACTACGAACACCCTGAGAAGGCCGACGGAGGGAAGAGTCACGTGGAGCATCTGGACCGGATCCTGGGCCGGTTGCGGCCAGGGAGTCGCATCGGAGTGCAAGCCGGGGCCATTCCGTGGGCCCTGGCCCGGCGCTTCCTGGACGCCGGCTTCCAGCTGGCCGACGTGGGCCCCCGGATCGAGGAGATGCGCTTCATCAAGGACGACGCCGAGCTGGAGGTGATGATGGAGGCGGGGCGCCTGGCCAGTCTCGGCGTGGGAGCGTCCCTCGCCACCCTCCGACCCGGGATCTCAGAGATCGACATGGACGGAGCCGGGAATCGGGCCATCCTGGCCGAGGTTTCGGCAAAGCACCCCGGCGCCACCCTGGACCTCTTCGCCATGAGCCCCTCCGGGCCCGTTCGTACGGTCATGCCTCACGTCTTCTCGAACACCCGACCCATCCAGGCCGGTGACGTCATCATCCACAGTCGCCAGGTAGCCCTGAACGGGTACCGGGGAGAATCGGAGCGGACCTGCTTCGTGGGGAAGCCCTCCCCTCGGCAGGAAGACATGTTCCATCTCATGCTGGAGGCGCAGCTGGCGGGCTTGGACGCCCTTCGGCCCGGTGTGCCCATGAAGGAGGTGGACTCCGCGTCCCGTCAGGTCTTTCAGAAAGCCGGTCTCGGAGAGTACTTCGTCCACCGAACCGGCCACGGCCTGGGCCTCTCGGTGCACGAGCCGCCATTCCTGAGATTCGATGAGGACATGCTGGTGAAGGAGAGGATGGTCTTCACTGTGGAGCCGGCCATCTTCGTCCCGGGCCTGGGTGGGTTCCGCCACTCCGACACCGCCATCGTGACGGAAGGGGGCAACCGGATCACCACGGAGCACCCCAACGACCTGGGCAGCATGACGTTCTGAGGGAGGGTGCGGTGGAGTTGACGTGTCCTTTCGCAGCACAGAGAATCCGAGTGGGAACGACTTCGCGAACTCTTCCGGAGCCCTGGCCCGATGCCAAGCCTTCATTTCAGTTCATTCCGCCGCAGTCTCCGGAGAATCGTCCTGGTTCTCGCCCTTTCCACTAGCGCCGCCGCGCCGGTCGCCGCCCAACCCGCCCGTACCTACACCCGGGCCGATTCCCTCCAGGGATCCATGGACGCTCCGGCCCGGATCTGGTGGGACGTGACCTTCTATGACCTTCACGTGAAGATCAACCCATCGGACTCCACGATCCGGGGCCACAACACCATCGTCTATCGGGTCCTGGAGCCCAGCAGGGAGATGCAGATCGACCTCCAGGAGCCCCTCCGGGTGGACAGCATCGCCCAGGACGGCCGCCCTCTCCCCTTCCGGAAGGATGGGAACGCGTATTTCGTGACCCCGGCGGCGCCGCAGGCCCCGGGGACTCTCCAGGCCCTCACCGTCTACTACGGCGGCACCCCCCACGTGGCTCGCCGACCTCCCTGGGAGGGGGGAATCACCTGGGGAACGGATGAGTTGGGCCGGCCCTGGATCGTGACGACGGACGAGGGGATAGGGCCCTCCGTCTGGTGGCCCCTGAAGGACAGTTGGGTGGACGAGCCCGATAGTGCCAACGTGGCCCTCACCGTCCCCGATCCCCTGGTCCACGTGGGGAACGGGCGCCTCCGGCGGGTGATCCCCAACGAGGACGGCACCACGACCTGGGACTGGTTCGTGACCAATCCCATCAACGGGTATGCCATCAACGTGAACGTGGGGACCTACACCCATTACGGCGAGATCCTCCATGGGGAAAGGGGAATGCTCACCACGGACTTCTGGCCCCTGGACTACAACCTGGAGAGGGCGAAGGAGCAGTTCCCCCAGGCCCTCAGCATGCTCTCCTGTTTCGAGGACTGGTTCGGGCCCTATCCGTGGTACGAGGACGGGTACAAGCTCGTCGACGTTCCCTACCCCGGGATGGAGCACCAGAGTGCCGTGACCTACGGGAACGGGTACTCCAACGGGTACGGGGGCCGTGACGGCTCCGGCACCGGGTTGGGAATGGAGTGGGACTTCATCATCATCCACGAGAGCGCCCACGAGTGGTTCGCCAACAACATCACCGCCAAGGACCACGCGGACATGTGGGTCCACGAGGCCTTCGCCAACTACGCCGAGGGCCTCTATTCCGAGTGCCTCTTCGGGAAGGAGGCAGGAGCCCGGTACACCGTGGGCACGCGGAGAGGCATACGAAACGACCAGCCCATCATTCCCGAGTACGGTGTGGGAGCCCAGGGATCAGGGGACATGTATCCCAAGGGCGGCAACCTGCTCCACACCATCCGGCAGATCGTCGGGGACGACGAGGAGTGGAGGAGGATCCTGCGGGGGCTCAATCGGACCTTCTGGCACCAGACGGTCATGGGGACGGAGGTCGAGGCTTACATCAGTCGGGAAGCCGGCATCGACCTGAACAAGGTCTTCGACCAGTACCTTCGCACCACGATGATTCCCACCCTGGAATACAGGATCGAGGGGAGCAAGCTGTCCTACCGCTGGGCGAATGTGGTGCCGGGGTTCGCCATGCAGGTGGGGGTGACCCTCGACGAGGGCGGCTACACGGTGATCCATCCCACCGAGGATTGGAAGACGGCGGTCCTGAATCTCTCGGACCCCTCCGAATTCTCGGTGGACCCCGACTACTACGTGGATGCTCGGGAGAGGGCCGCCGCCGGCTCTACCGGATCACCCGTGGGAACGAACCCAGGGACCACCCCTGGGTCTTCGGGCTGACGGCCGGACGATCGATGGGTACACCGAGGCTCCCTCAGCCGGTCCGATTCTCCCGGGGCCCGTCCCCCGGACAGCCCGGTGGCGACCCTCTTCGTCTCGCGGCTCCCGACCAGGCCCCATATGCTGGGAGGTCAAACCCAGAGCCCCGTCCTTGGTGGCCGGCTCGGGAGGCGGGTGTTCGACTCCCGCCACGGAGCTGACGATTTCCTGGAGATGCTGCGCTTGTGTGAGAAGCCGAAGAACAGGGAGATGACCCGGAGAGAGATGCTGGGAACCGTGGGAAAGGCCGCAGCCGTGACGGTGGTCTTGCCCCCCTTCCTCCACGGTTGCCAGGAGGCCGGATCCCCCGCTGCCTCTGCCCCGGACGGGCTTGCAGCCCTGGCCGGACCGGACCGGGTCGTCGTCCTTCCCGGGAAGACGTACATCAACAGCTGGGCAGGCTACGGACTGCCGCCGAGCCAGCGGCCCCGCAGGCGTCGGGATGAGCCGGAGCCCCCAACCCCGCCCACGGGCCCCGAGCCGACGGTAACCTGGAGCAAGGAGTCGGGACCCGGTACGGTGGAGTTCGCCGAGGCGAACGCCCTGGTGACCACGGCAACCTTCTCTGCGCCGGGCGCGGACGTGCTGAAGCTCACCGCCGCCCATGGGAGTTGGCTGAACATCGCGGAAATCGAACTCAGCGTGCTCGTCCGGCAGTGCTTGGACCGAAGGATCGACACCCTACAGGAGATCCGAACCGAAACCAGGGCCTGGCAGACGCGGAGGGACCACGCCGAGTCTCGCATCGACTGGCAGTTCACCTATAACGATGCCCGCATCAAGCTAAAGCGGCTTTATCCGACACTTGATGGCTGACAGGACACTAGCAACCTGTCCACGGACGGACGACAGCTTCCCTCACCGGTCCGCATCATCCGCATCGCCCCGAAGTGAGAGCATCCGCCAGGACCCGATTCCACACCCGAACAGCAGAAGAACCATGATCGACTACAAGCCCCTGG
Organism: Gemmatimonadota bacterium; assembly: GCA_050114895.1. GTDB lineage: Bacteria > Gemmatimonadota > Gemmatimonadetes > Longimicrobiales > Gaopeijiaceae > JASFRP01. The sequence continues at coordinate 1,648 of JASFRP010000013.1, read as the reverse complement.
AAGCCTGGTTTATCACCGGTAGCCAGCACCTCTACGGACCCGAGACCCTGGAACAGGTGGACCGGGACTCGGGAGCCATCGTGGACGGCCTCAACGCTTCCGGGGAGATCCCCGTCAGGGTGGTGTTCAAGCCCGTCCTGAAGACCCCCGACGAGATCTCGGCCGTGCTCAGGGACGCGGAGGCCACTTCCAACTGCATTGGCCTCATCGCCTGGATGCACACCTTCAGCCCGGCGAAGATGTGGATCGTGGGCCTCACCCGGCTCCGGAAGCCCCTCTGCCACCTACACACCCAGTTCAACCGGGACATCCCCTGGTCCAGCATCGACATGGACTTCATGAACCTGAACCAGTCGGCCCACGGTGGACGGGAGTTCGGGTTCATCTGCTCTCGCCTTCGGATGGATCGGAAAGTGGTGGTGGGCCACTGGGAAGACGCCGCGGTTCGGGGGCATCTCGGGACCTGGCTCCGGGCCGCCGCGGCGTGGCACGACAGCCAGGCCATGAAGATCGCCCGCATCGGGGACAACATGCGGCAGGTGGCGGTGACCGAGGGGGACAAGGTGGAGGCGGAGCGGCGCCTGGGCTACGCCGTCAACGGATTCGGCCCAGGTGATTTGGTGAGGCACGTGGAGGCGGCGGAAGAGGCGGCCGTGGATGCTCTCTGCGAGGATTACGCCGGGACGTACCGGCTGATGAAGGGCCTGGAAAAGGGGGGACCCCGGCACGCCTCCCTGCGGGATGCCGCCAGGATCGAGCTGGGCCTCCGGGCCTTCCTCCAGGAAGGGGGCTTTCACGCCTTCACGGACACCTTCGAGAACCTACACGGGCTCAAACAGCTCCCGGGAATCGCCGTCCAGCGTCTCATGGCGGAGGGCTATGGATTCGGCGCCGAAGGGGACTGGAAGCACGCCGCCCTGGTCCGGTCCATGAAGGTCATGGCCCACGGTCTCCCCGGGGGAACCACCTTCATGGAGGACTATACCTACCACTTCGACCCTGCCGGACCCGGCGTCCTGGGCTCCCACATGCTGGAGATCTGCCCCTCCATCGCCTCGGGGACGCCCTCATGTGAGGTCCATCCTCTCGGGATCGGAGGAAAAGAGGACCCCGTCCGCCTCGTCTTCGATTCTGCCACGGGCCAGGCGGTCAACGCCTCGGTGGTGGACATGGGGAACCGGTTCCGAATGGTGGTGAACGTGGTGGATGTCGTGGATCCCCCGGAGGAGATGCCGAAGCTGCCGACGGCCAGGGCTTTGTGGAGGCCTCAGCCCGATCTGGCCACCGCCGCCGCTGCCTGGATCCACGCTGGAGGGGCCCACCCTGGCCCTCTCCCTGGAGCACCTGGAGGACTTCGCCGGGATGGCGGGCCTCGAGCTCCTGGCTATCGAGCAGGAGACGGTGCTCCGCCAGATCCGGAACGAGCTTCGGTGGAACGACGTGGCCTACCAGCTGGAAGGCTCGGGGAGATAGGAACGGAGAAGCCCGCCGGAGTCGTGAGAGCGTGGGTGCCGGGCACGCCGCCACCACCATCTGCCCCGACGACGCTGCCCATCCCACCCGGCATTCCACCTCACCCGGCATTCCACCTCACCCGACCACCCCGGTCACCCCATTGCCAACCCCACCAGGCCCGCCCCACACTTCC
>JASFRP010000012.1:0-14643 GCA_050114895.1 Gemmatimonadota bacterium | reverse complement strand
CGTGCGTGAGGCGCGTACCTCGCGTTGGATCTGCCCAGCCGTGCGGACGGCGTCCACCGGCTGGTCGGCATCCACGCTCCACACCGCCTCGCGGATCGCCCCCCCAACGTCCCCCGGGTCAGCACCCATCCGGCTTATCAGGTACATGGATCGCCGGCTGTCCTGGGAGTAGGGAAGGTAGAGGTTCAGCGCGGGACGCTGACTGTCGCTGGCGTTGCGCACGTCTCCGACGATGCCGACGATCTCCAGCCAGGTGCTGTCCCCCGCCACCTGGATGCGCGTACCCACCGGATCTTCATCGGGCCAGTATCGGTGGGCTAGCTCCTGGCTGATCACCGTCACGGGAGGCGAATCGGGCCCGTCCTGGGGCTCGAAAGATCGTCCACGCACGATCTCCAGCCCCAGAAGGTCGAAGAGGCCTTGGGATACAGCGATCCCCATAGCGACCGACGGAGCCATGCCCTCCACCACCTCCCTTCCTTCCACGACGAAGGACCGCCGTCGCCCCTGTTGCACGCCTGGAATGGAGCTGGCTAGTTCCACCTGGCCGAGGGAGGGCAACACAGACACGACTTCGCCGGCTCGAGTGAAGAAGCTCCGCCTCGCTTCCGGCTCGCCGTATCCGTCGTCCGGAAGGTCCAGGAGCACCGTGAGCAGGTCCTCCTCGTCGTACCCCAATGGGCGCTTGTCTAGGTTGATGACGCTACGCGTAAGGAGTACGGCCACGATCATGAGGGTCAGCGCCAACGACACCTGGGCAGTGACGAGCGCAGCCTGAAAGCGCTTTCCCGCCCGACCGCCGTCCCCGGAGCGGCCATCCCGGAGAACGCCGGAGGGATCACCCGCCGATGCCCGCAGCGCGGGGAAGAGCCCGAACACCAGGGGAGCCACGAGGGAGACCAGGAGTGTGAAGAGGAGCACACGCCAATCCAGGGCGGCCATGAGAAAGGCCTGTGACGTTCCCGCCGAGATCCAGATCATGGCCTCGTTCAGGGCCTTGGCCACCGCCAGGCCGAGAGCTGCGGACGCCAGGGAGATAATGAGGCTCTCGGTGAGGAACTGCCGAACGAGACGGCTCCGTCCCGCGCCAAGGGCGTGGCGGACCGCGATCTCCCTGGCGCGAGCGATGGCCCGTGCCAGAAGCATGTTGGCCACGTTGGCGCACGCGATGAGGATCACCATGCCCACCGTGAGCTGAAGAAGCACCAGGAGGGTCTGGTCGGTCCTGTCGATGAGGGCATCCATCACCGGGGCGGATCTGAGGCGCCATCCCGCATTCTCCACGGGGTGCTCGGCGGCCAGCTCTTCGCCGATACGCCGCACCTCCTCCGTAGCCGCCTCCTGGGGGACCCCGGGTGCCAGGCGACCCGACACGAACAGGTACCGCCCGGCTCGGTCGGACTCGGACCGGTCCAGCACCAGGGGGACCACCACCTCGGCCACTGAGAACTCGGCGAACTCCAGCTTCGGGTGCATGACGCCGACGACCGTGTACTCCACGCCATCCAGGCGAAGAGTCTCTCCCAGGACGTCCGGGTGGCCGCCGTACTCCCTCTGCCAATACCCGTGAGTGAGCATGGCCACATGCGGCGCACCGGGCAGGTCCTCTCCTTCAAGGAAGCTCCGCCCCAGGACGGGCGGCAGGCGCCACGTCCCGGTGATGCCTGCTGTCACCCGGAGCCCCTGAACCCGCGTGGGCCGGTCCTGCCCCGTGAGGACCCACTGGGTCTCAGTGAGGGCCGAGAGCGACGCGAAGCTCCGGTTGCGCTCCACCAGGTCCAGGTAGTCGGCCGGAGAGACCCTGCCCAGCTCGACGTCGAGCTCGGGGTTCACGGCGCGGATCAAAGCCACGGTTTCCCTTTCCTGCATGGGCAGGTCGGCGAAGATGACGACGCTCACCAGGCTGAAGATTGAAGTGTTCACGCCGATAGCCAGGGCCAACGTCACCGTGGACACAAGGGCGAAGCCTGGGCTCTTCCAGATGGCCCGCAGCCCGAAACGGAGATCCTGTACGACGCTTTCCATCGATGGAGTCCTCTGGGTGCTTGGATCGTTGCGGGTCTGGATGCGAAGACGAAGTGCGGCCGGGATCGAGCGGATGACCTGGCGCCAATACCAGTGCCGCGCCAGGGCCGAATCGCCGGCCCGCCGCTGGAAGCCTTCCCGAAGGTCACCAAGGTGGTCGTCCCGGTACCGCCTGGGGATGAGGGCGCTCATGAGCCACTGGGCCACCAGCGGTGGCTCGGGTCGGCCCGGCGGGCGTTGTGACCCCGATGGGCTCGAAGTCCGTCGTGGAGTCCGCCCCTCCGGCGGGTGGGACTCGGCGCTCACGCCACCCCGTCCCCGTCGAGGCGGACGCCCTCCCACATGGAATTCAGTGCGGTCCGGGACCGTTCCAGCGCGTCCATGCCGGCGGGTTGCAGGACGAAGAAGCGCTTGGCGCGGCCGCCCCGCTCCGGCGTGGGATTGCCCACGGAGGAGGAGACCAGGCCCTGCCGCTCCAAGCGGTCCAGAGCGGCGTACACCGAGGCAACGGCGGCCTCATGGCCGGTCCGCTCCCGGATCTCCTCCAGGATCGTGATGCCGTAGGCATGGGCGCCGAGCCGGGCCACGGCCAGCAGGATCATCTGCTCGAACTCTCCCAGGTATTCGCCTCTGGGCATATTTTTTCCATGATTGCGAGGAATGCTGTACTCGACCTTACGACGAGAGATTGGTCCGGGTTTCACCAGACAGGACCGAGAGGAAACACCATGTCAGCACCGAGAAAGAAACTGCATCGATACCGGAGGATCATTCTCTGTGCGTTGGCCTCTGGGGCGGGACCACCACCTCGTCTCCGCCCGCCCTCTCCAGAGAGTTCCATGACGAGACGGTACGGTGACTCCCCTCGATCCTGATCCACACCGCGGAGGCCTGCGACGTACCGGGAGTTTCGGTGGGAATTGTCAAAGGGGGGCGGTCGTCTACCAAGGGCACCTTGGCGTCGCGAACATCGAGAGGGGCAGCGGCGGGGAGGGACAGGAGCTCCAAGGACCCTATGAGCCCCTGAGGCTCCGGCGGAGGTGTGGACGGAGGGGGTGGGAATGGTCAAGAAAGTCAGGTGGGGCTCCGGGCGTAAATGTCTGACCCTCCGTTGCATGACATGCAAGGGCGGGACAGATGACGTAGAGGCGTATCACCCTACGTGAAGGACGCATATTGCGCGCGGAACTGCCGAACCGTTTGTCTCCTCAGGGGTATCCCCACGTGTCATCGCGGTTCCGGGCCAACCGATCTGGCAAAGCCTCCTTCCAGGAGATCGTCGAGAATATGACCCCATTCCGCCGGTTGCTCGGCGAACTCCACCGCCGTGCCGTATGGCAGACCCTGGGCGTTTATCTCGCTGGTTCGTGGGGCGCCCTCCAGGTCATCGATATTCTCGCCAACAGCCTGGAGTTCCCCCGGTGGATCCCGGTAGGAGCCATCCTTCTCATTCTCGCAGGCCTTCCCGTCACCCTCATCACGGCGTTCTTCCAGGCCGGGCGTTCAGGCGCCCAGGAGGTCGAGGCTGGGCCAGACCCGAGTACCCCCGTTGACAAGAGCGATCCAGATTCGCATCGGGAATCCGGCGAGCCATCCGCTGCTCGCATGATCTTCACCTGGCGACACGCCGTCGTGTCCGGAGCGGTAGCCTTTGCCCTCTGGGGAGTAGTGGGGGCCGGTTGGTTTCTTCTTGCTGGCCGGTCCGAGGCTGGAGCCACCGAGGAAGGGATGCGCCTGGACACGGAAGTGGTGGCCGTGTTTCCCTTTCGGGTCTCAGGTGCAGGAGACCTGGATTTCCTTCGGGAAGGGATGGTGGATCTCCTGGCCGCGAAGCTCACCGGCGAGGGCGGGCTGAGAGCGGCGGACCCCCGCTCCGTCATGGGCGTGTGGAATCAGGCTGCACCCACGGAGGGCGCGGGACTCCGGCCGGAGGTGGCAGCAAGGCTGGGGCAATCTCTGGGTGCCGGCCAGGTCCTGCTGGGAGGCATCGTGGGTACGCCTACCGGATTGGTTATCAACGCTTCGGTCATCCGGGCGAAGGACGGGGTGCTGCGGGCTCAGGCCAGCGTCGAGGGACCGCTGGATGGCCTCACGTCTCTCATCGACCAGTTGGCGGGCCAACTGTTGGCCCTGGAGGCGGGTGAGGACGATCAACGGATGTCGGTCCTCAGCAGCACTTCGTTACCAGCACTCCGAGCCTACCTCGACGGCCAGGCGGCCTATCGTCAGGGCAGCTATCTGACCGCGGACCAGCATTTTGAACGCGCGCTTGAGAGTGACTCCACCTTCGCTCTGGCTGCCCTGGCATGGGTCTCGAGTGCCTGGTGGAGCCCTGGGTTCGAAAAGTTCAACCGGGCCCGCCAAACCGCATGGGCCCTCCGTGACCGCCTCAGCCCTCGGGACCGAACCCTGCTGGAGGCTTGGGCCGGACCCCGCTATCCAGAAACCTCCGGATGGGCCGAGCACCTGAGGATGTGGGAGCTGGCCATCGAGGCGGCACCGGAACAGCCCGAACCCTGGTACGAGTCCGGAGATATCTACTTCCATTATGGTTCACTTCTGGGAGTGACGGACCCGTTGGATCGGGCCGAAGCCCGCTTCCTCCGGGCGTCAGAACTCGATCCGACTTTTGCGGCGCCGGTGGGGCACCTCCTGGAGTTGGCCGCGATTCGGGGTGACACGGCTGGCATTCGGTCTTTCCGGGAAGCGTACGCCGCGGTCGATTCGGCGGGAGAGACAGCGTCGTACGTGGAGTGGAGGGCGGCGATAGCCCTGGGCGACGAGGCAGGGTTGGAGGCCATCCACGAAACGTATCCACGGATGGATGGAGCGAGCCTCAACCGGATCATGGGGATCGCCCAACTCTATGACACAACCCTCGCCGAAGCCGAAATCGCCGCCTCCTTCCTGACCCATCGAACCGGTACCACGACGGAGCGCAGGGAGTGGCTCCTCGGACTCCACTCCCTGGCCCTCAATGGAAGGCGACCCCAGGAGGCTCTTCGCCTGATCCAGGACTGGACCGAGGTGGAGGAATCCCCGGGGGAGAGTCTCAGGATCCTGCTGTTGGATGCGCTCTATTGGGATGGTGACAGGGGAGCCGCAGAGCAGGCTGTGGGCCTGTTGGAGTCCCGGGCGGACGCCCCCCTTGCCCCGGCGGGTGGACCCCGTGAGGCCCAGTTGGCCGATATCTGTGTGGTGGAACAGTGGCGCCTGTGGCACGGTGACACGAGCACGGCCAGGATATCTTTGGGTCGGTTCCGGGACCTGGCCGCCCGGACGGCGCCGGAATCCGTTTCGCTTCGCCAGGAGGTATGCGCTGCCACCATGGAAGCGCTCCTGGCTCGGGCTGAAGGCCGGTCCGATGCGGAGGATGCCATCCAGCGTCTGGAGGAACTGCTGTTTCTCGTGCCGAATGTCGAGACCGGGGACGACCCGTCTCTCGTCGGGAGCTTCATCGTGGCGGACTGGCGGGAAGCCCAGGGCGACATACCCGGAGCGCTCGCTGCCATGCGCCAATGGCACAATCACTGGTTCACGGGAGTCCGGTACCTCTCGACCTACCTTCGCGAGGAGGGCAGGTTGGCCGACCTGGCCGGGGAACAGGAGGAAGCCATCCAAGCTTACCGACATTACCTGATGCTGCGGTCGGACCCAGAACCAGAGTGGATCGCAGAAAGGGACTCCTCGCGGGCCCGGCTTTCCCTGATGGCTGGCCAGGATCCGCCGGGATGAGCGGTTCCTGGCCCAGTACCAGCCCCACCGTCAAAAAAAAAGATCGTGCTGCCGGTCGCCGTCTTTCAAAAGGGCGCAGCTCACGTAATCCGCCAGTTCCAGGTTGCCTTTCAGGATTCCGGATCAGCTGAAAATCTGATCCGTGTCATCCTCGACCCGCTTGAAGAGCCCGTCCACAACGCAGAGGTGGTAGTGGAAGTGCGGATTGAGGCTGGAACAGAAGCGATGAAGGAAGCTGACGGCCCCCATGGCGGCGATCCGTGGAGCCGTTGGACAGGCCTCCCTCAGCGTAGCCTGAAGGGCCCGTAGCAGGATATGGAGGACGGCCGTGGCGGTCCGGGATCTGTGATGGAGGAAGGGCCGGAGGCGGGTTCGAGCCGAGGAGTCCTGATGCCCGGGGTTTTCCCTTTGGTTCACCGACGAGACGATCCGGGGCAGGGCCTTCGGCCCCCATCCCCAGGTCGCTCACAGGGATACGGGACCGGCGGGACTCGGACGCGCTCCACGGACGTTCCACCCTCTGGCCGATGCCTCCGCCTTGGTCCATCTTCATGGGTCGCTGCATCTGTCCTCCGACTTCCAGGGGTGTGCCCCATGAGTGTCTTCCCCTCCCGCGTGAACCTTGGCCCTCTCGTCCTGGCCCTCCCCTTGTTCGCCACCGCATCCTGCGCAGGTTCGGCGGACCGAACCGCCCGTTACGACGTGGTGGAAGCCACCATCCCCGAGATGCAACAGGCCCTTCAGGAAGGCCGCTTGACCTCCCGGGAGCTGGTGGAGGCTTCTCTGGTGCGGATCGCCACGTATGAAGAGGACGTGAACGCTACCATCGCCGTGAACCACCGGGCCCTCCAGATCGCCGACTCCCTGGACCGCGAGCGGGCGGCGGGGCGCGTTCGTGGGCCGCTGCACGGCATCCCCGTGGCCCTGAAGGACAACATCCACACCACCGACATGCCAACCACCGGGGGTGCCCTGGCCTTCGAAGGCTTCACACCACCCTACGAGGCCACCCTCACCCGGAACCTGGAGAATGCGGGGGCCATCATCCTGGCGAAGACGGTGCTCACCGAGTTGGCCAACTTCATGGCTGCCGGGATGCCCACCAACTACAGTGCGGTGGGTGGCTATGGCCGCAATCCCTACGATCCTCGGCGTGATCCGAGAGAGGGCCGCAACGACGGGCGACCGGTCATGGCCACGGGCGGCTCCAGCTCCGGCATCGGGACCACCATGAGCTTCTGGGCCGCCAACGTGGGAACCGAGACGTCGGGCTCCATCCTCTCGCCTTCCAACCAGAACATGCTCGTGGGGATCAAGCCCACCGTGGGGCGCGTGAGTCGCTACGGCGTCATTCCCATCACGGCGGACCAGGACACGCCCGGCCCCATGGCCCGGACGGTCACCGACGCAGCCATCATGCTGGGGGCGCTGGAGGGCGCGGAGCCGGACCCAAACGATCCGGCGACGACGGCCTGTGAGCCTCCGTCGGAGGGGGATTACACCCGGTTCCTCAATCCCGACGGGCTCCAGGGTGCGCGCATCGGAATCCCCCGGGCCATGTACTACGACTCCGTCCAGGTGCCCGGATCCGACCGGTGGCGTGGAGGAATGTCGGACGAAGCCCGCGCCATGATGGACACGGTGATCACCATCCTGAAGCAACAGGGGGCCGTCATCGTGGATCCTGCGGATATCCCCAGCCTGGTGGACCCCGATACGGCCAACAACCTCATGCTCCACGGCCGCAGCATCGTGCTGGACTACGGGATGAAGCGGGACTTCAACCTGTGGCTGGCGTCGCTGGGTGAGAGCGCGCCCGTGAAGTCCCTCACCGAGCTCCGGGAGTGGAACCTGGCCCACCGGGCAGCCGGCTCCATGAAGTACGAGCAGGCACGCCTGGACGGGTCGGACGCATTGGATCTGGAGCGGGATCGCCCGCGTTACGAGGCCGACCGCGCCCGCGACCTACACCTGAATGGGGAACACGGCATCGACGAGGTCATCACCGCCCTCGAACTGGACGCACTTCTCTTCCCGGGACCCAGCAGTGCCGGCATCGCCGCCAAGCCGGGGTATCCCACCGTCCTCGTGCCCTTCGGGTTCGTCCCCAACGACCGGGGCCCGGATTTTCCTGAGGGGTTCGAACCACTCCCCCAGCCTTACGGCGTAGGCTTCACCGGTGGGGCGTGCAGCGAGCCACGGCTCCTGGAGCTGGCGTATGCCTTCGAGCAGGCCACGAAGCGCAGGGTGCCGCCGCCGGGCGTACACTGACGGGTCGGTCTCCCCCGGCTGACAGACACGGACACGGCAGTCGTGCCAGCAGGGGGAGACGTCGGTCCTCTGCGTGTCCAATCCCGCTGGCGTCAGACCTGCCCTTGCGCCCGCCGACGAGACGATCCGCGGGGAAGGATTACTGGACCCGCACGGTGGTGCTCACCGTGCCACCCTTCACCGTGGAGTAGGTCACCTCCATGTTCCCCCGCCCCCGAACCAGATACTCGATTGTGCGGGTGGTTCGACCGGGAATCCCATTCCGGACCAGGATCCGGTCGAGCTCCTTCTGGTCCACCAGCGCCGTCTTGCCGGGACGGTTCTTGTCCTGGACCCAGCCAGCGGACACCACCTCCACCCCACCCTCCACGCTCAGGATGTCGGGACGAACCGCCCTGGTGGTCATGGCCCGGGTGGTGATGGTGGGGATCGCCCTCTCGTTTCTGATATCCACCTGGACCCTGTACATGTCCCCACCCAGGCTCTCTACCCGGCTCTCCCCCATCTTCACGAGAGGCATCTGGTCGGCGTGGTAGAGCGTGAAGGCCATGTTCCGGTGGAAGACCTCCATGCTCATGAAGCGGGGATTCACCCGGCTCCCGAACTTGCCCCACCCCCCCATCTCCACCGGCCCGTACTCGGGGTGATCGAAGGGCGCCCACTCCACGAAGTTCGCCCCGAAGTCCAGGAAGTCGTCGAAGAAGAACCGTGAGCGTTCCCCCGAGATGGGGCTACCGGTGCTCTGCTGCTGCCCCGTCAGAAGGGGGCTCTGGTAGTACTGGCCGTCATTCCAGAGCTCGTTGAGGAATGCGATGGCCCCCAGGCCGTCGTTGGCCCAGTCTGTGGACCCACCATGGATGGTGTAGAGCCCCTGCCAGGTGATGTGGTAGTTGAACCAGGGGAGGATCCGCTCCCCGTATTCCCCGATCTCGTCGTACACCCGGATGTCCTCGGCCGGATAGTCGCCCTCCCAGGCGGATCCCGGGGGTCTGAGGATCATCCCCGCCGCGTTATGGTAGGTCTGGAGCCCCGCGATGTTTCTGTGGGTGGCGAAGAACTCCTGGGTGGCCCGGGATTCCGGGTTGTGGAACGGATAGTACATGGATCCGCTCTGGACGTATTCGGGCTGCCAGTCTGAGCCGTAGTTCCGGTTTCCGTCGTAGCTTCCCGGGGGATCCTCGTCCACTCTGCCGTCCCCGTCGTTGTCCAGCCCCTCCCGGCCCAGGAGGACCCAGTCCCCCTTCTCCCAGGGAGCCACAGCCTCCATGATCCGGGGATCGTTGGGGTTCAGGCGGTGAGTTCCCTCCCCGGGGACGTACTTGCGGATCTGTTCGATGACCCCGTTTCCGTTCAGGTCATCGGGACCATCCTCATCGAAGAGGCCGTCTCCATCGTCGTCCACCGGCACGTGTCCTGACCGGGCACTGGACCCGGTCCCGTACAGGAAGAAATCCCGGCCGTCCGGATTGATGGTGGGGACGATGTAGAACACCCTCTCGTCCACCAGGCGTTTGATCTCCGGGTTCCTGTCATAGTTCTCCATGAGATACCAGATGGTGTAGAGGCAGACCTCGCTGCCCTGCACCTCGTTTCCGTGCACGTCGGCCTCGATGTACATCCCCGCCTTGCTCAACTCGGGACCGGTGTCCGGGTTGTTGATGGTCATCATCCAGAGCTCCCGGCCCTCATGGCTTTCCCCGATAGAGGAGAAAGTGAGGAACTCGGGCCAGGTACGGGCCATGAGATCCATGCGCTGGCCGATCTCCTCGTGTGAGAGCCAGCGATCCCAAGTCAGGTCCAACCGGTGGGGCGGGTCCGAACCCCTCACCTCCTGGGCCGAGAGTTGACCGGCTTGTTCCGGGGAACTTCCGACGATGCAGAGGGCAGCTAGGGAAGCGGCCGCCAGAAGTCTTGGCGTCTTCACGATTGGCCTCCTCACCTGAGAGTTACGGTTGCGGTGTCACGGCCGGACTTTTGGGAGTGGAGCATGATTCCCACCCCGGCCCCCGCCCGTCCCCGGATCACCCAGGTTACGCTTTCCCGACTCCCGGAACCCGCCAACACCCCCAGGGATGCCGTTTTCTCGGCCCCCGAGAGGATGTCGTCATCATCCACCTGGATCTGAACGAAGGTGGGACCCACGGATCGGGACGTTTGGCCATGCCGGAGGGAAGTGGGGAAGAAACCTTCGTTTTCCACCTCCACCTCCACTTTGAAGAGACCACCGCCCAGGGATTCCACTTCCGTCTTGGCAATACGAACCCTGGGCAGCATTCCGGCGAGCTCCACCAGGAACTCCCCCTGCTTCACTCCGAGGGCGGGAAGCTGGTCTGCCGGAGGATTCTGGGTGACGTAGGGAAGGAAGCCTCCGATCTCCACATCACCCAGCTCCGGGTGGTGGAAGGGGCTCCATTCGGCTACGGCCTCGATGCCTGCGGCGTCCAGCTGGGCCAGGAGGGTCGCATCCCCCCCCGGAGCGACACGGCTGGAGGAGGCGGAGGCCCCGGCGCCACCCCCCTCCCGGCCCTGGGGCCGGGCCTCACTCTCCTCCTTCGGGAAGCCCCACCCCAGGGTGCTGAAGGAAGGAACGCCGAACTGGAAGTAACCGTACTGGAAGAAGGCCCCCTCCGGCGTCCGGTGCAGGGGAACGGTCTCGATCCCGGTGACGCGCTTGTACGCATCAGAGACGGCCCTGAAGTAAACCTGATCCGGCGTCGCAACGGTGGTGGCCGGCCGGACTCCCGAGCTGGGATCATTGTCCCGGCCCACCTGGGCTCCCCGCAAATAGCCGGATCCCCCACCCCGGCCCCCGCCGCCCCCCCCTCTCCCTCTGCCCCCACCACCGCCGGTGGAGACGATCCCCTTCGTGAACACCTCGGCAAGCGAGGCGTCAGCGAAGGAAGGAAGGTTGGGCACCTGCTCGGCGGCCAATCCACCCCGGGCATCCGGCGGAGTCACCAGGTTGTCCGACTCTCCGAAAGCGAGAATGGCAGCGATGTTCCGGTGGTCCAGGACGAAATCCATAAGAGCCCGGGACTCCACTTCGCTCACCATGTGGGGGCCGGCGTCCCCGGTCCAATAGGGATAGGCGTGCTGGAAATTGCGGTTCATGTCCACGCCCCCAGGGCCGTCCTCGTTGATGAACCCGTCCCCGTCGTTGTCCGTCCCCTCCCAATAGAGGGTAAAGGTCCCTGTCTCTCCCTTGCTGGGGTCGGCACGCTTCATGGCTCTGGCATCAGCGGTGTCGATCATGAACGGTCCTGCCGGATCCGGAACCCTCATCACCGTAATGTACCCGTCACCGTTCAGGTCCTCGGGACCGTCCTCGTCCATCCGCCCGTCGTTGTCCTCGTCCCAGGGCCGACCATTGGTCCGGCGGTTTCGCTTCACCCTTTCAAACATGGCCTCGGCCCCATCGGGGTTCAGCCGTGGAAAGAAGTAGAAGACCTGGTCGGTGAGGGCGGAGCTGACCGCCTCGGCTTCAGCGTGGCTCGTGAGGTACCGGATGGCCTCCAGGGAGAGCTGGCTTCCCACCAGGTGGTCGCCCTCCAGGTTGCCTACCACGAGGACGCCCGGACGCTCATCCAAGGGGCTCCCTGAGGGAGCACCCACCGTTACCATCCAGATGGCCCGCCCGCCCAGGGTGGTACCGAGAGATTCCATGGTGGCGAAGTCTGATCCGTCCACCACTGCCCGGAGTTCCCTGGTGAAAGCGTCGTAATCGAGGTAGGCGGCTGACTGGCCCTCGCCGACCCCGGGGGCCGCCAGGGTCAGTGCGAGGATAAAGGCCAGCCCTCCCAAGGCTCTTGGACCGCAGATCTTCATCGTCTACGCTTCCTTGTTCGAATGGACTGTCATGACTCTGCCCCCCGGGTCATGCGACCAGGTGACATACCGGTTTAGACCTTGATGTACGCCAAACGGCGGGGTTCCACCAGAGGTGGGGGCAGTGGAGGGAAAGGCCGGGCCCCTCGGGTCAGCCAACGCGGAAGACGACCCCCAGCCCGACTCGAACCTTCATTCCCTACGCCCTTCGAGGGCCGCCTGGAGTTCTCCCACCCGTGCCTCGAGGTCCCTCACGGTCTTCAAGAGCTCCGGCAGCCTTTTGAGGGCAGCGTGCTGCCGCCCGAAGGGAATGAGGGGCTGGGTGGGAGACCCCCTGACGCGGGAACCCGCCGGGAGGTCGTTGAGCACGAGGGAACCGGCTCCGATCTGCACGCCGTCACCAATCTCGAGGTGGTCGATGATCCCGACCCTTCCCCCGCACACGACATACTCGCCCAGTCGGGTTGAGCCGGCGATCCCCGTCGCCGCCGCCAGGAGGCAGCCGCCTCCGACGTCGCAGTTGTGCGCGACCATTACGAGATTGTCGAGCTTAGTTCCCCGCCGGACTATCGTGGCTCCGCTCCGAGCCCGGTCAATGGTCGTGTTGGCCCCGATCTCGACATCGTCTTCGATCAACACAGTGCCAATTTGAGGGACGCGGACGTGCCGGCCTCCCCGTTGCAGGTAGGAGAAACCGTCTGCGCCGATGGTGGTATTCGGGTGGATGATGACTCGGTCACCGATCTCGACCTGCTCCCGGATCACCACGTTGGGCCACAGGACGCAGTCACTGCCTATGACGGATCCGGTTCCCACGAACACGCCCGGGTAGAGGGTGGTCCCGGGGCCGATTACCGCATCGTCGCCCACCACGACGTTTGGTCCGATGGCGGCACCTTCCACCACGGCACGTTTGCCGACTACTGCCGTCGGGTGGATCCCGGGTTCGATGACGTCACGGGATGGGGCGAAACACTCCAGAACCTGACAAAGCGCCAGGTCGGGATCCGGAACGCGTATGGTGGTCTTGTCGGCCGGTGCCTCTCCTTCAGGTGGCATGAGCACGATCCCGGCCTTGGATTCCAGCAGCTTCGAGGTGTACTTGGGGGACCCGATCCAGGTGAGCATGTCGGGTTGGGCCTTCTCGAGGGTCTCCACGCCGAAGGCCACCCGGGACGGGTCGCCTTCGATCCGGCCACGGACCTGTGTCGCGATCTCTTGGGCAGTGAGCCCTGTGCGTTTGAGCGTCACGGACTGCTCCTCAGGGTGTCATGGTTTTCCATCCCGAAAACGCCACGATAATCCCAATCGAGAGAACTCTCCAGCGCTGGTGGCAGGGTCCCGTCGGGGGAGTTGTGCCATGGGAATTGAGGGAATCCCCGTTTCTCTCCATCTTTCTGGGCCCTCTGGGCGCACCCCGGGGCCGTCTCAGGGGGAACCCGGACCGTCAGAGACCCGAACGAAGCTGGTGAAGGTGAGAGCCCGAACGACGATTCTGGGGGTTACCCTCCCCATCATCCTGATATTGGACATCGCCTCAAAGCGATGGGCCATGGAGGCCCTCGCCGCCCGATCCATCGAGCTCTTTGGTGGACTCGTTCCTCTGACTCTCGCCTTCAACAGAGGAGCGGCCTTCGGACTCAGCATCGGGAACGATCCGCGTTGGTTCTTCGTCCCCGTTACGTTGGTCGCTCTGACCCTCCTCTCCTTCCTCCTGGTAAAGACGAACCCCGGGGATCGATTCAGGCTTCTGGCCCTTTCGCTGGTCTTCTCCGGGGCCCTGGGAAACCTCATCGATCGACTTCGATGGAGCCGAGGGGTGGTGGATTTCATCGGCCCCATCAACCTCGGGTTCATGGACTGGCCGATCTTCAACGTCGCAGACATGGCCATCTCCTGTGGCGCCGTCGCCCTGGCCATCTCCTTCTGGGTAGAGGATGAATCGGGGTCGACGTCACCCTCCGACGTTTCCATGGAAGAGGATCCCCGGGCGACCGGCTAGGAGCGTGAATGCGAAGGGAATGAGAAAGGAGGTGGAACCCTTCCTGATTCCACCTCCTCTCCCTGCTCCTCCGGTGTTCGGGATCGGACAGCCTCCCGGCAAGCCGGCGGGACCTCCTGGGAAGCCCTCGTCAAAGAACCATTTGTTCCTTGATCTCCAGGGAAGAGACATGGAGGCGATACTTGTCCGCCTCTATCACCTTTGTCTCCACGAGCTTCCGCAGCACTTCCTCTCCCAGGATGCCCTTCAGGAACTCACTCCGTTCGGCCACTCTCACGGACTCGAAGAGATCGTGGGGAAGAGAGTTGATCCCCATCTCGTCTCGCTCCATGGGGGTGAGAGCGTAGAGATCGATGGACATGGGGTCCGGGGCCGTCAGCTCGCGCTGCATCCCGTCCAAACCCGCGGCCAGCATGACCGCGAAGGCGAAATAGGGGTTGGCCGTGGCGTCCGGGAACCGCAGCTCCATCCGGGTGGCAACCTCCTTCCCCGGCTTGTAAAGAGGGATCCGGATAGCCGCAGAGCGATTCCGCTCGGCCCAGGCGATGTACACCGGTGCCTCATACCCCGGCACCAACCGCTTGTAGGAGTTGTGGAACTGGTTGGTGACGAAGGCCATCTCCTGGGCGTGGTCCAGAACCCCCGCGATGAACTGCTTGGCCACCTGACTCAGGTGTTGGGGATCTTTCTTGTCGTAGAATGCGTTGGTCTTCTCGTCCTTGAAGATGGAGAGATGGGTGTGCATCCCACTCCCGTTTTCCCCCTCCAGAGGCTTGGGCATGAAG
>JASFRP010000011.1:0-14693 GCA_050114895.1 Gemmatimonadota bacterium | reverse complement strand
GATGTGGCACAGCAGGAGCTGGGGGTCATCCGCCAGGGGCTAATGGAAGAGCATCCGGAGGAGAACGCGGAATGGGGCCTGCAAATGAGTAGCTTGCAGGACCGAGTGGTGGGAGGCGTGAGGGCCACGCTGCTCTTCTTCCTCGGGGCCGTGGGGTTGGTCCTCCTCATCACCTGCGCCAACATCGCGAATCTCATTCTCGCCAGGATGGCCAGCCGTGAGGTGGAGTTGGGGATTCGGACGGCCCTGGGAGCAAGCACTCCCCGACTGGTGGGTCTCCTCCTGAATGAGGGACTGGTGCTGGCCCTCCTGGGGAGCATGGTGGGACTCGGGATCGCCTGGTTGGGCACGCCTTTGTTCCTCTCTCTGGCTCCTGCTGGGATTCCCCGGCTCGGTGAAGTGGGGATGGACGTCCCGGTCCTCGTGTTTACCCTCAGCCTCGCGGTGGTCGCGACACTCCTGTTCGGCATCGCCCCATTGGCTCGGGCTTCCCGGATTCTACCCATGCTCGCCCTGAGAGGGGGTCGGCACGGGAAACCCGGAGGCCGTCTCGGCGGCCTGAACGGCGCCCTGGTCATCTCCGAGGTGGCGCTCGCACTGGCGTTGCTGGTTGGTGCCGGGCTCTTGACCCGCAGCCTCGCCTCCTTTTTCCGATGGGAGCCGGGAATCCATCGAGAGCACCTCCTCATCGTCTCCAACACCTCCAGCACCGGGAGTTACGAGACCGGGGAGGCGGCCATAAACCTCTATCGGCGACTGGATGAAGAGCTCGCGGGGCTGCCGGGAGTCCGGGCAGTGGGCCGGAGCTCGGCGGGGCCCCTCTTCGGGGGATTGGAGCTGGACCAGATCTTCCCTGCGGAGGAGGCCAGGGGAGGAGGAGGCCGGCGAGCGCGATGGTACGACGTGAGCCCAGGGTACTTCCAGGCCATGGGGATCCCCCTCTTGGCAGGACGCCCGTTCGACACACGGGATGGCCCGGAGACCCCACAGGTAGTCATCGTGAACGAGTCACTGGCTGACCGGCTGTGGCCGGGAGAAGACCCCCTGGGGCGGAGCATCTGGCTGGAGGGCCATGACATGTCCCGGGAGGTAGTGGGGGTGGTGGCAGACGTTCCCCCACTGGACCCCGACGCGGCTGTGGATCTGGAGATGTTCTGGCCCCAGGCCCAATACCCTCGGCCCTTCACCTTCTTCGAGATCCGGACCGACGGGGATCCGTCCACCATCAGGGGGCTCGTGGCCGACCGGATCAAGGAAGTGGACCCCAAGCTCCAGGTGGGGTCCGTGAGCACCTATGATGAGCTCCTGGCTCGCCAGCTGGTGGGACCCCGGTTCAACATGCTCCTTATCACGATCTTCTCCGGGGTCGCTCTGGTTCTGGCCGCTGTCGGGATCTTCGGGGTGGTGTCACGCTCAGTGGCCGCCCGAAGCCGGGAAATCGGAATTCGGATTGCGCTGGGTGCCCAACGGGGAGAAGTGTTGGCGGAGGTGGTAGGAGGATCGGTGGCGTTGGCCGCGGTTGGCGTCGTGCTTGGGGTTCTCCTGGCCCTGGTTCTCTCCCGTTTCATCCGGAGCATGCTGCACGGGGTCGTGGCCACCGATCCGTTGACCTACGTCTCCGTGTCCGTTGGACTCTTCACGGTGGCCGTGCTGGCGAGCTTGATTCCGGCATTCGCCGCCACCCGCGTGAACCCCGTGGAGAGCCTCCGGGGGGAGTGAGAGGAGGTCCGGAGCTGAAAAGGGAGGATCGAACGGAAGGCGGAACGGCCCCGGGGCTCCTCAGTGTCCCCGCCGCTCGAAGAGCATGATCTGGGAGAACTCTCCGAATGCTATGAGGGCGACCACCCGTTCCACCCGCTGCCGGGTGAACAACGACGTGCGTATGCGACCGAGAACCGGGGGCGCCCCGGGAGAGTCGGCTTCCCTCCACCCACTCCCCTGTAGCTGCGCTTCGATCTCCTTCATGGCGCTCTCGGGATCGGACAGCTTCATCCAGGCCACGTTCCGGGCTTCCTCGACCCCATCCTCGGATCCGAACGCGGAGATGGTGGCTGTGGAGTGCGGGACAAACGGAAGATCGGCCGGGTAGTCCGGAGGTCGCTCCCTACCGGGCCCGAATGCCTTGGCCCTGAAGCTGATCCCCGTCTGGGCCACGCCCCCGTCTGACCCTCCGGCCTCATCTCCATCCTGGCCCCGCCGGGTCGTACCCCCGATTTCCGGAGCCCCGGCTTCACCACTCGACTCCCCGGGTCCGGTTCTCTCCACAGCAGTCGAAGTCGCTCTCGAGGTGGCCCCCAGGCGAGGATCGTCCAGGGCATGGGGGCGATGCCTCCCCGGCGTCTGGATCCGGATCTTGCTGGGAAGCCCCTCGTCCCTGTGGATGATGACCTTGTCACCGGAAGGGAGGTGGATCTCCTCCCGTTCCGACTGGCCCGAGCGGACCCTTTCCATGGCCTCTCTGACCCGGTCGAACCTTTCCCTTCGCTCGGGAACGGGCATTCGAGCCTTTCCTTCTACTCAGTCCCGGCGTCCACTGGCCATGGGATCACACCCCTTTGTGGTGACGGTTTCACGGTACTCAGGGGCGGGAGCCCGCGCCAGAGTCCCGTGACGCCGTCCTCCTGCATTCGGGCCGGGGAGCCGGTTCCCCTACCCGCCGTCCGCCGCCATGGCCGCCATGGCAGCATCCAGGATCCTCCGCTGGGCCACCGGGACGGGGAGCTTCTCGAGCTCCTCCAGGGAGACGTACCTTCCGCCTGCCAGAGGCCCCCTCTCCCCGGAAAGCCGGATGAGGAAGGGATGGTATCGAGCCCTGAGGTGAGTGAAGAGGTGTTCCACCGAGTCGAGACGCCGGCACATGGCTGGTCCACCCGGGCTGGAATCCAGGGAAACCCCTCCTTCGACGGCCACCTTCTCCATCTCCTCTCCCGGGAGCTCGCCCTCCCCCAGGATTCCAGGTTCCCGGGCCCATTCCAGCGCCCGTCCAAGGGCACCCTCTCCGGGTTCGACCTCAATCGTAGGGAACTCCCACAGGCCGGCGAGGAGGCCCGTCGGCGGCCTCTTCCGCACAAGGAAACGGGGTGATCCCGGCCCCACTACCACACCCACCAGGACGACGAGGTCCACCTCCTTCGGGGGCCTTCGGACCCGGGCCCCGGGCCGATCCTCCACCGACCCCCGCTCACGGGCCAGGCACAGGGATGCCACGGGGCACCTTTCGCATCCGGGGGAACGGGGCGTACAGATCCGGGATCCCAACTCCATCAGCGCCTGGTTGAAATCCCCGGGGCGGGCCGGGTCCACCAGCGTTCCGGCGAGGTTGCGGATCACACGGGGTGCCGGCGCCGGCAGGTCGAAGATGCGAGAGAGTACTCTTCTGGCGTTCCCGTCCACCGCTGGCACAGCCTCGCCGAAGGCGATGGAGGCTACGGCCCCGGCCGTGTACTCTCCCACCCCGGGAAGGGCCCGAAGAGCGAGGTACGAACCTGGGAGGGCTCCCCCCAGCCTCTCCCTCACCACTCTGGCGGCACCATGGAGATTTCGTGCCCTGGAGTAGTAGCCGAGACCCTGCCAGGCTCGAAGAACCTCCTCCTCATCGGCCATGGCGAGGGTCTCCAGGCTCGGGAACCGAGTCACCCACTCCTTGTAGTAGGGGATGACTGTCTCCACCCGGGTCTGCTGCAACATGACCTCGGAGACCCAGATCCGGTACGGATCGGATTCCCCACGCCAGGGGAGGTCTCGCTTCTCGGCGTCATACGCTCCCAGAAGGAGCCTCCGGATCTCCGGGGCTCGGGCGGCTGCGCGGTTCGAGCTGGATTCGTCCCCCGCTCCCGGAGCGTCGGCGCCGACTCTGACATTCCCCTTTCCCATGGCAGGAAGGTATCACAGGCACATGCGCTTCCATACCTACACCAAATACAAGGGGAGATGGCTGGACGCTCTCAACCTCGAAGATCTCATGGAACGACTGGCGGATTTTCTTATGGATGGAGGGTTCGCCGGGGGCCCCAGCTACCATCCCTACTGGGGGTGGTCGGGGCTGGAGGACCCTTCTTCACTCGACTCCCTGAAGCAGGCCCTCATCAAAGCCCTCATGGAGAGCGGAGAGCTTACGCCAGAGATGTTGGAGGAGCTCCGAGGGGAGGGGGAGGGTGACACGGAGGTCCAGGCCCAGATCGCGCAGCTGCTGGACGATCTCATCCAGCGTCTGGTGGAGGAAGGCTATCTCACCCTGGAGGGTGGCCAACCCATGATGCCGGGGACCGCCCAGGACGTTACAGGAATGGGGAAGGTCGACGAGGCACAGAGCGCTGCTCAGAACGTCCACTTCGACCTGACCCAGAAGGGGTTGGACTTCCTGGGATACCGCACACTCCGGCACCTCCTGGGTGCCCTCGGTAAGGCCGATTTCGGAGCCCATGACACGGCGGAGCTCGCTACCGGAGTGGCATCGGACGCAGCGAGCAGACCCTACGAGTTCGGAGATACCCTCAACCTGGACATCCCCGCGACCCTGAAGGGCGCCCTCCAACGGGACGGATTGAAGGTTCCACTGAACCTCGACTACTCGGACCTGATGGTCCACCAGACAGAGTACCGATCCTCTTGCGCCACCGTCCTCATGCTGGACATCTCCCACTCCATGATTCTGTATGGAGAAGATCGGTTCACTCCGGCCAAGCGAGTGGCCCTGGCCCTCTCCCACCTCATCCGCACCAACTATCCAGGAGACACCCTGAAGGTCGTGACCTTTGGGGACCGGGCGCAGGAAATCCCCCTTTCCCAGCTCGGCAAGACCCAGGTGGGCCCCTACCACACGAATACCGCGGAGGGCTTCGAGCTGGCCAGGAAGATTCTCCGGGCCCAGAGCAAGGACATGCAGCAGATCATCATGATCACGGACGGGAAGCCGAGCGCCATGACCCTTCCCAACGGCGAGTTGTATCTGAATTCCGGCGGGTTGGACCGGTACATCCTGCAGCGGACCTTCCGGGAGGTGGCGGCCTGTCGAAAGTCCGGGATCCTCATCAACACCTTCATGTTGGCCCGCGATCCCCATCTCGTTCAATTCGTGCAGAAGGTCAGCGAGATCGCCCACGGTAAGGCATACTTCACCAGTACGATGACCCTGGGTCAGTACATCATGATGGATTTCCTGAAGGGGAAGCGGCGGAAGATCTCCTGAGGTATGAGACCTCTTGGACCGGGTTCTGGTGGCGAAGGTGACGTACCGGGTGAGGTTCCGAAGACCCTTCAGAGGTCCGGCGATGGGTCCCGGAGCTCCCTGGCCATGGCCTCCTTGATCTCCGCCAGCTCCCGGGCCGCCCACTTCCCATCCGGGGTGTGGGGATATTCCTGCGCCAGGCGTGCCAGCTCCGGCGCGGCCCGTCTCGGCTCTTTCCGGATGTGGAGGAAGATCTCCGCCACCTCCCGGTAAACACGGATTGACTCACCCGGGGAGAGGACAGCCTCTCGCCGGGCTCGCCGGAACCAATGAAGGGCCGTGTCCAGCTCCTTGAGGTGATCTCGATAGAGACGGGCGATGCAGAGATACGGCTCAGCCACCTGCGGAGCGTCCAGGACCTCCACCTCATAGGCCCCGATGGCATCCTCGTACTCTCCGCGGACCTCCAGGGCCTTGGCCCTCGAATAGCCTTTCTTTCGGGGGGTCGTGGCCCCCGAGGGCATGTAGAAGACCGAAGCGCCCTTGCCGGAGACGGCTGCGATTCCGCCCACGACGGCATAGATGATCACGGGCCCGAGGAGGGTTCCCAGGAGCAGGTGACCCGTAAGGAGCCCCACGCCGACGCCGAACGGCACTCCCCCATAGAGAGACCACCCCCAGGCGTGCAGCTTCCGGGCCCGAGCGGCGACATCCACCTCCCTCGGTCCCCTTCCGGATCGCTCTACATGGAAGGTGCGTCTCGGTGGGTCCAATGGCATGGCCAATTCGCGTGCGAGGGGTGCATG
The DNA here is from genome assembly GCA_050114895.1 of Gemmatimonadota bacterium. Taxonomy (GTDB): domain Bacteria; phylum Gemmatimonadota; class Gemmatimonadetes; order Longimicrobiales; family Gaopeijiaceae; genus JASFRP01. Next base: position 8,720 of record JASFRP010000011.1, on the reverse strand, counting down.
TTGTGCGGACAGGCCCGGCGTTTCTCGGCCTGCACCGCGTCGATGGGTTCAGGGTCCATCCCCGCCGGAAGGCCGCTCCGGGGCCAGGGCCGTGGAAGAAATACTCTGCCAGGAGGACGACCTCATGCCAGGTGGCATCCAGATCCCATTTTACCAGGTCGATGCTTTCACAGACAGGCCATTCTCCGGAAACCCGGCGGCGGTGTGCATACTGGCCGCTCCCCTCCCGGCCGAGACCATGCAGGCCGTTGCGGCCGAGATGAACCTCTCGGAGACGGCATTCGTCCAGCCCCCCGGCCCGGAGGGGATCCGCCCGCTTCGTTGGTTCACGCCGAAGGTAGAGGTCCCCCTCTGCGGCCATGCCACTCTGGCCACGGCCCACGCTCTCCTTCGAGAGGAAGGTGCAAGCGCCCCTGTCCGTTTCGAGACCCTCAGCGGCATTCTCTCGGTGGGTGAAGAGGAATCCGGGTGGCTCCGAATGGATTTTCCTGTGGACGCGCCCGCTCCGGCCCGTCCACCCGAGGGACTGCTGGAGTTCCTGGGGTGTCCTCCCTCGACCCCCACCCTCCTGGGGGTGAAAGGCTGGATCGTGCGCCTTCCGACGGAAGAGGACGTCCGGACAATCGACCCGGACTTCACCCGCCTGGGTGGGGTGGACGTGGGCAACACAGCCCTGGGGGTCATCGTCACGGCACCGGGAGACGATGACGGCGTAGACTTTGTCTCCCGGTTCTTCGGTCCCTGGGTGGGAGTGAACGAGGACCCGGTGACGGGGATGGCGCACACCCTCCTGACTCCCTACTGGGCCGCAGAGACCGGCCGGGGGGTGATGAAGGCCCGCCAGATCTCGTCCCGCGGTGGGGAGCTTCGGGTAACCGTCGGCGGAGACCGGGTCCAGGTCTCCGGTAGAGCCGTGACGGTGGTTCGCGGCAGTCTCTCCCTGCCCTGATGGCTTCGTCTCACGCTCGACGTGCGGAAGCGGGCAGGCTGTTCACTCCACCGCTGGCTTCCTCGACTCCCTCGGGCCCGAGCCCCCAGGGGCCGATGGGGCCCGGGTCCTCAGAAGGAGCTGAGGACGCTGAAGAGGACCCGGCCGTCGTTGTTGTCCCGGGCACCACGGTCTTTCGCTCGGCTGTCGTAGTTGTCCACGACGGACAGCTTGAGGCTGATGATCTCCGATAGCTTGAAGGCGATGCTACCCTCGGCGGCGACGACGTAGTTGTCGGCCTCGTCGAACACCGGACTGTACACTGCCTTCGCCTCCACCACCGTCCTGTCCGCGGCGAAAGAGCGACGGAGCTTGCCTTCACCGGCCCATCTCGCCAGGATCTCGGACCCGCCGTCTTCCGGGTTCTTCTCCACCGTCTTCTCACCAAGAATGGCCAGGGCGAAATCCAGGCGTGAGGTCTCCGAGTCCAGCGCGGTCAGCTTGGCGCCGGCTCCTCCCTTGTATCGGATCTCGATAGCCTTTTCCAGGCTGGATAGGGCACCGGCGAAGACGTAGGGGTTCACCCGGGAGAACCGTCGATAGTCAAGGTTGGATTCCAGGGCCCATGCGCGTTTGTTGACGAAGGTATTCCCCGAGCCATCCGAGGCTTCACCATAGAGGAAGGAGACCTCGTTCTCGAGCTCGAAGTCCGGACTTCCTCGGTCTATCGCGACCCTGGTAGCCACCGTGGTCTGATCTGACGCGCCGAAGAAGACACTGGCGCCGATCTCACCTTCGAAAGCCCATTTCGGAGGAGGGAGAGCTTCCTCCTGAGCCGAGAGGGCCGAGGTACCGCTGAGGAGGAGGGCGAGGAGGAGGAAGGAAGCGGTTCTGGCGGGTGAAGGACGGTCGGTTCTCGTCATCTCAAGGCCAAGCGTCGGTCTCGGTTGAGGTCCGGCGCACGAAGCCCACGTGAGCCGGAAGGGAATCGGAGCCACGTCTCGATCCTTCGGTAGGGGGCGAGAACGGCCCCCCACAGTTTCTCTCAACCCCCGTCGCCCAGCAAGGCCTCCGCATCGCCTGTCGCGTTGCCCGTCCCCCCTCCCCAGGAGCCATACTCGTCCTTTGTCCATCGGAAGAACACGGCCGTGATCCCCACCCAGAAAATGAGCATTCCGGGAATCCACATGATGAGCCCACCCAGCCGCTGGTCTTCCAGGGGAGAAAGGGAGGTCACACGAGGGGCAAGCTCGTACCACGGATAGAAGACGGTGTCCGACAGGGTGATAAAGGCGGATAGGATCGTAGACGGTATCCCGAAGGCGAAGACATACATCATGAGGAGTGGACCCGTGGGAATCCTCTCCAGCTCCGGCACCGGGTTCACCACGGGCCACCACATCATCACCGCCACCCCCATGAACATGAGGTGCTGCAGAATGTGGAGGTCATGGTTTACCAGCGCCCAGTTGTACATCTGGGGCACATGCCATCCGATGAACGTGACGTTGTAGGCCAGGTAGGCCACCACGGGGTGGGTGAGAATCCTGGCGGACCGCGCCACTCCCGGTCGTTCCATGGCTTTCCGGATGAGCCATGGCGGAACCCCCAGGATGAGGAAGGGGGGCATGACCATCATGAGCAGCATGTGCTGCACCATGTGGGCGCTGAAGAGGTACTCGTCGGAGAGAGTGTGGAGTGGCCCATTCAGGGCAAAGAAGATGATGCCCACAGCCCCCAGGTACGAGGCCTTCCGCCACGTCGATGGGGGCTCCGGCCACCATCCGTATTTCTCCCGTGCCGCACCCACCGCGAAGAGGTAGACGGCTGCCAGGTAGGCCGTTCCGATGAGAACCGAGACGTGTATCTCGAACCCCAGAACGGTCAGGCGATCCCAGCTGGCGGAGGCCAGGAGAAGCGTCGGCTGGATTTCGAGCCCCATCATTCAACTCCGGGAACGAAGCGCCGGAACGGCTGCCCTTACCTCCCCCTCCCCACCCGGATCCTCCGCCCGCTCGGTCCGCGACCCGTCCCAGGTGGGTCGACGTCAGGTCACGCACCCAACCGGGGCAGGATGTGGAAGAGGGCGGTGAGAGCCACGGTCATGAAGGTGGCCAGGACCATCCCGGCGAGGAAGAGGCCGGAGAAGATTCTCGAGTCGAACTTCAGATGCATGAAGAACATGACCACCAGAAGAAACTTGGTCGCCGAGGCAGTCAGCAGGAGGGGCACCAGCGCCCCCGCCAGGGCTGGAATGTAGAAGATGGCTACCTCCACCGCCGTGATGACGGTAAGGATCCCTCCGATGGCCCAGTAGAACCCCGGAGAGGCGTGGCCCCCGTTCCCCTCCTGGACGTGCGTTGTCGCTTCCGAACTCATTCTCCGCCCCCTATTGAATGAGGTAGACCAGAGTGAAGATGACGATCCAGACGATGTCCACGAAATGCCAGTACAGACCCGCCACCTCCACCTTCAGCGAATCGGCGGGCCCGATCTTCCCCCTGGCCGCCAGGATCCACAGGGTGATCATCCAGATCACGCCAGCGGTGACGTGGGCCCCGTGGAAGCCCGTCAGGACGAAGAACGACGAGCCGAAGACGTTGGTTCCCAGCGTCAGCCCTTCATGGACGAAGTGGTTGAACTCATAGGCCTGGAACCCCAGAAATCCCACTCCCAGAACGATCACTCCCCCCAGCCAGAGGAGAGTCAGTCTTCGGTTCCCCCGCTGCACCGCGTCCAGGGCCAGGACCATGGAGAGGGAGCTCATGAGAAGAACGAACGTGCTCACCGAGGTGAGGGGGATGTTCAGGATCTCCTCGGGGAAGGGCCCCGTGACGCTACGTCCCTTGTAGACCAGGTAGGTGGATATGAGAGAGGCGAAGAAGAGGCACTCCGACCCGATGAACGCCCAGAAACCCACCTTCCAGCTCGGAAGTCCCGTGCTGGTATAGTGGTGATCGTCGTGGGCGACGGCGGTGACTTCAGCCATCATGCTGCTCCGATTCCTGCGTTCATGGTTTCATTTCCCGGGGCCCCGGAGGACTCCCTGTTCCATTGTCTCCCGCGCCTGCCGGCTCGCGCACCCCGTGGCTCCCCTTCCCCTACCGAAAGGCCGGCTGGAAGGCCCAGCTGAAGACCCCGAAGGCAGTGAAGGCGAGACCCAGAAGAGGGACCCACCAGATTCCCGTCATGACCAGGGCCCAGGTGGAAGCGATTCCCAGGGCCACCAGGAACGGCCAGAACGAGGGGCTGGGCATAAGCGGCTCCTCCTCCGGCTCCTTCATGGTGGCCCCCTCGACCTCCCTCCGCTCCCCTTCCTCCCAGAGGGGCTCCCGGCTCCTGACCTCCGGGAGCTCCGGGAAGTTGTAGTGGTGCGGAGGGGAAGGGATGGACCATTCCAGCGTGCCGGCTTCCCAGGGGTTGGCCGGAGCCCTCTCCCCTTTCCTGGCGCTTCGGAGGAGATTCCAGATCAGCAACAGGGATGCAAAGCCGAAGATGAAGGCCCCCACGGTGGACAGCTGGTTCCATGTCTCCAGGTTCAGCTCCGCCCGATACGTCCAGGTCCTCCGGGGCATGCCGAAGAGGCCGGAGAAGTGCATGGGGAAGAAAGTGAGGTTGAATCCGATCAGGGTAAGCCAGAAGTGCCACTTTCCGATCTTCTCGCTCATCATCCTGCCCGTGACCTTCGGGAACCAGAAATAGAGCCCGCTGAATAGCCCCAGGATGGCGCCGCCCACCAGGACGTAGTGGAAGTGTGCCACCACGAAGTAGGAGTCGTGCTGTTGGAGATCGATGGGGGCCGAGGCGTGCATGACCCCGCTCAGCCCACCGATGGTGAAGACCGCCACCACCCCCACGGCGAAGAGCATGGGGGTCGGAAACCTCAACGCCCCACCCCACATGGTGGCCAGCCAGTTGAAGATCTTGATCCCCGTGGGGATGGCGATGATCATGGTGCTGGCCACGAAGAAGGAGTCCGCTATGGGCCCCAATCCCACCGTGAACATGTGGTGGCTCCACACGCCCCAGCCGATAAAGCCGATGAGGATACCGGCGTAGACTACTACCGGATACCCGAAGAGGGGCTTCCTCGAGAAGGTCGGGATCACGTCACTGATGATCCCGAACGAAGGCAAGATCAGGATGTAGACCTCCGGATGCCCGAAGAGCCAGAACAGGTGCTGCCAGAGGATTGGGTCTCCTCCCGCCGTCACCTCGTAGAAGTTGGCCCCGAAGAAACGATCGAAGGCGAGGAGAATCAGGGCTACCGCCACCACGGGAAGAGCCGTTACCAGTAGGAAGCTGGTCACCAGGCTCATCCAGCTGAAAAGGGGCATGCGCATCATCTTCATCCCCGGAGCCCGGAGATTGACGATGGTGGTGATGAAGTTCACCCCCCCCATGATGGAGCTCACCCCCAGAATGGAGAGGCCGATGAGCCAGAACTCCACGTGCCTGCCCGGCTCGAAGGTGGCAGTGGTGAGGTTGGCATACCCCACCCAACTCGTATCGGGAGCCGAACCGAAGAAGAAGCTCGAGTTGATGAAGATGCCCCCGAAGAGATACACCCAGTACGAGAGGGCATTCAGCCTGGGGAAGGCCACGTCCCGGGCGCCGATCTGGAGCGGAACGATGTAGTTGAAGAAAGCCACCGCCATGGGCATGGCAACCAGGAAGACCATAGTCGTGCCATGCATGGTGAACATCTGGTTGTACGTCTCCGGAGAAATGAAGGCGTTCTCCGGACGAAACAACTGGATGCGAATGATCAGGGCCTCCACCCCCCCCACAAAGAAGAAGAAGAAGGAGGTGAGGAAGTACATCACGCCGATCCGTTTGTGATCGACGGTGGTGAGCCAGCTCCAGATCCCGGTGTCCCCAGCAGAGTGAGCGACGCGGGGTGCCCGGAGGGTCTCGGTGGCAACAGACATGAGCGCCGTCTCCTTACCTCATGCTGGACAGATAGGCCGCCAGGGCCCGGATCTGCTCGTCGTTCAGGTTCAAGGGCGGGTAGGTCTGGCCCTCGAAGGTCACGGAGTAGTCGGCCCCGGGCATGTGGGCCCCAGGTTTGACCGTGTTCGGATCGGTGATCCAGGCGACGAGGTTCTCCTGCGTGTTCTCCAGCAGCCCGGCGGCGATGGTGCCGCGGCTCCCGATCCGTGTGAGGTTGGGTCCGATGACGCCGGCAGCCGGGGTCCCCTGGATGGAGTGGCACAGCACGCAGTAGGATTCGCGGAAGAAGACCTGTCGGCCTCGTGCCACGAGAGGGTCCTCCGCCGTTGTGGTGGTCATCGGGGCGTCCTGATCTCCGGCGCCGGGACCCGAAACCCCGCCTCCCCCTGCACCCCCGCCACCGGCGCTTTGACCCGCGGCATCCGCCGCGGAATCAGGTGCGTTGGCCGTCGGCGCCGGCGTCCTCCAGTCCTCTACCCAGCGCTGGAAATCTCCCTCATTCTGAGCCACGACCCGTATCCCCATGAGGGAGTGGGCCTCCCCGCAGAACTCCGCGCATTGGCCCCAGAAGACACCTTCCTCCCGGATGGTGAAATGCATCCAGTTCCTTTTCGCCTCCTCCCCTTCGGGCATGGCGACCACGGGGTTCACATCCCGCTTTCCTCCAAGCTGGGGGACCCAGAAGGAGTGGATCACGTCACCGGACTCCAGGCGCAGGCTCACGGGCCGTCCCACCGGAAGGTGGAGCTCGTTGGCCGTGGTCACACCAAGCTCCGGGTAGTGGAAGGCCCACCAGTATCGCTTCCCCGTCACCTCCACTACCAGGGCGCCCTCCTCCGGAGGCCGCTGCACCGCGAAAACGCCCTGGATAGTGGGAATCACGATGGCCACGACGATGATCGCCGGAGCAATCGTCCAGGCGATCTCCAGCCCCATGTGACCGTGAATGGGCTTGGGCCTCTCCTGGCCGGGTCTCTCCCGGAACCGGATCAGGACGTAGGCCAGGACGGAGAGGACTACGACCAGTATGATCATGGTCCACCAGAAGACCTGGACGTAGAGGTGATGGGTCACCTCTCCATAGTCCGTCACGGGGTTGATGGTCGACTGGAGATGCTCCTCCCCGCAGGCCGACAAGAAGGCCACGGTGAGGAGCACTCCCAGGCTCCGGATCCAGCGCATCAGTTTGGCTTTGTTCATCCCACTCGCCTCTTTGGGCGTTCTCCTGCTGGTGCCTTTCCACGATTCCTCAAGAGCCCCGGCAAGCCTGGAACCGCACGAATCCCTCCGGTCCCGTGAGCCGGAGCTCAAGGGGCTAACATCCATCGACCGCTGGGTTGAATGGACCCGAAAGGGTCCGGAAGACAGGAGGGGCAATCCCGCCGATCCTCTTGGCGCTGAGAGGGCCGGGTCTCGCCTCCTCTACCTCAGGGTGTCCAGCCGAATCGCCTCATCCAGGAGCATGACGGGGATGTCTTCCCACACCGGGTACATGACTTTTCCGTCCTCCCGAATCAGTCCCTCCTCGATCCGATCTTTCACACGATCCCCGCCCTGGTTCCGGAGATACCCTTCCTCCACCGCTTGGTTCACCCGTTCCAGGATATCCTCGCCCGCGGGACTCAGCCTCTGCTTCGTCTCGGGGCACACGAGAATCGCTAGGAGATCCGGATTCACCATGCTCGCCCTGGCGTCGATCGCGCCGTTATGCAAATGTACCGATGGTCACCACGGCCCTTGTCGGGCATGGCCTGAGCCGGTAAAGGTAAAACGAGAATTACTCTTTGTGGAGTGGCGCCGCTAAATGCCCGGACTCGATCGGTTTCGACGCACTGTCAGGCTCTCACCCGGAAGCTACGTGCCCGCCCCCTTCGTAGCGGGGTTACTTCTGGCCTGCAACGCCTCCGGCGGCCAGACCATGAGCGGTGGAGAGTCTGCTTCCGGCCTTCGGGAGACACCCTCGGACGCACAGGAGCGCCTCCCTCCCAGGGGGGAGGCATGGGTCATCTTCGAGGCCGATACCGTACTGGCCGAGGTTGCCAGAACCGCCTCTGAGCGGGAGGAAGGGCTCATGTACCGCGAATCCCTGGAGGACGGGAGGGGGATGCTGTTCGTCTTCTCCGACTCCCAGATTCGCTCATTCTGGATGCGGAACACTCTCATTCCGCTGGACATCGCCTACCTCGACGAGAGTCTCAGGATCGTGGATATACAGGGGATGGAGCCGGAAACGGATGATGCCCACCCATCGGCCCGGCCGGCGATGTTCGCACTGGAGGTCCCCAGGGGTTGGTTCGGGAGGAAGCGGATCCAGGTGGGGACCCAGGCTAGAGTCGTCTTCGGCCCGGGCTGAGTGCCTACCGGGAACAGGGGAAGCCCCCCTCTCAGGACAGGCGGTCCTCCTCCATCCTCCCCTCTGGATCCCCTCGTCAGCGCTCCACAGCCCGTCTCAGGGCCCGAAGAAGGGCAGCCATGTCCGCCTCGTCGTTGTAGAGATGCGGGGAGATCCTGAGGGCGCTTCCTCTGAGGGAGGCGGACACCCGTTCTCCTTCCAGAGCACCCTTCACCGATGCCAGATCCAACCCCCCCGGCATCCGGATTCCGAAGATGTGCCCCACCCGGTACTCGTCATCCTCGACCGTGTAGCCCAGCTCTCGTAGCTCCTCGAGGAGTCCATCGGAGAGGCCCCTCGCATAGCTCTGGATTCTCTCTGGCCGCCACCCACCCAGGAGGCGGAGGGCCGAAACCAGCATGGGAGCCAGGATGAAATTGCTCCGCTCACCCACGTCGAATCGGATGGCTCCGGGTTGATACGTGTCACGATAATCCACAAGAGCCC
>JASFRP010000010.1:0-14925 GCA_050114895.1 Gemmatimonadota bacterium | reverse complement strand
GACGGACCGGGGAGCACCCGGCACCCCTCCGCCAGGCACCCTTCCAGGAGGCTTGACACCGGTGTCCCCTCCCTCCATCCTCCCCGCATGATGTACCGTGAGCGGACCTTCTGGTTTCGATTCTGTTTTCAGCCCCGGGCCGCCTGGCCGGGGACGATGCCGGAGGACTGCTCCACCTGATTGACCCGCTGTCCAAACCTGGCTTCTCGTCCGACCCGGCTCCCGCCGGGTCTTCGTTTTTCTCAGGGAGTGAAGAGACGATGGAGAGGAACCGACAGCCCCCCCTCACCGTGGCGATTCAGGGGGAGCCCGGATCGTTCAGTCACATGGCTGCCGAGCAACTCTTCGGACCCGACCTTCGACTCGTCCCGAGCCGCACCTTCGATGCTCTCTTCGAAGCCGTCGTCTCCCGACGCGCGGACCGAGGGCTGGTCCCGGTGGAGAACACGCTGGCCGGCTCCGTCCAGGGGAACCTGGACGGTGTGTTGCGTCACTCGGTCCACGCCGTAGCGGAGACTCGGGTCCGAATCCGGCTGTGCCTCGTGGCACGGCCAGGGATGGTGCTCTCCGCCATTCGAACCGCAGCTTCCCACCCGGTGGCGCTCCAGCAGTGCCACACCTTCTTCCGCCGACACCCGGAGATGGAGCCGGTGGCCGTCTACGACACGGCCGGGAGTATTCGGGATCTCATGTCCGGAAACGCTTCGTATGACGCCGCCATCGGATCCGAGTTGGCATCTCGGATCTACGGTGCCGAGATCGTCCAGGAGGAGATCGAAGACGACAGGGAGAACTACACACGCTTTTTCGCGGTGTCCACCGAGCCCGGGAGCGACCCGGGCCCGCGCCCGAAGACCAGCCTCGCCTTCGTGGTGGCCCACGAGCCCGGATCTCTCCACAGGGCCCTCGGCACCTTCGCCCACCGAGGCGTCGACCTGACGAAGCTGGAGTCCCGCCCCATCTCTGGCCGCCCCTGGGAATACCGCTTCTTCGCCGACGTCCGAGGAGATCCCCGTGGCGATCTAGCGGCTTGTCTCGAGGAGCTCCGGGGCCTTGCCGCCGAAGTCCACGTTCTGGGAACCTATCCGGAGTGGCCCGGGCTGGCCGAAAGCTCGACCGGGGATACCTGAGTCCCCACGTGGGCCCCGGCTCCGGTTCGAAGTACGGAGACAGTGGACCCGGGTCCCATGGCCCCGCCAAGCCTGTTGCCAGCACCGTTCGGGGACGATAGGGTCTCTCCAGATCCACCGGGAGAGGGGGCCGGGATTCCATCGGAGACCCCACCTGCGCTGCGTTTCCCGGGCACCCGGATCGCCACAGAGATCCTGGAAGGCACACCTGGAGGGTGAGATGAGACACGTTCCGACGGTGGTCACGCTTGCGTTACTTCTTTCCGCCTCCACCGCCTCGGCTCAGGTGCCGAGGCGCCCCTTCCTCTTCAAGGACGCCCGAGGGGAGCTGGCCCAGGCTCGGGCCAGAGGGGAGTCCGACGTGCTCCTGGTGATCGCGTCCATGCCCGGGCAGAATCAGCGGGTGGCCGCGCTCATCGGCCGCCTGGGCGGGAGTGTGCAATTCCGGGACGACGATGTGGATTACCTCAGGGCGCGGGTCCCCGTCGACCGGGTGGACGAGCTGGCCGCCCAGGAATCGGTCCACAGCGTCGACGTTTCCATCACGGAGGTGTCGCGGGCCTTCGGCATGGCCGACCGGGCGGGTCCCGCCGACACGATCCTGCCCCTCCGTGGGCTACCGGGGGACGTCGGGGACGGATGGCCGGTTCCATCCACCGCACCTCCTCGAAGCCCAGCCGACACGATCCCTCCCGTCTGGCCACCGGTCCTCTCCGACTACCCAATCACGAACCGGTACAGCCCCCGGGGAGATCTCCGTGCGACGGAACTTCTGGAAGCCAACCCCACCTATGACGGCCGGGGCGTGAAGGTCGCCCAGATCGACATGAACCCCGACATGCTCCTCCCGGAGCTCCAGGAGGCCCGGGCCCTGGACGGAACGCCCCTCCCGAAGGTGGTGGCCTACGGCACGGCCCTGGATCCCGACGAGGAGGATGACGGCCGCTGGCTCCGGATGGACGACGTCGTGGAGGTCTCCGCACAGAGCTTCTCCTATGGGGACACCGCCTTCGTGGCCCCCAGGGCCGGGACCTTCCGGATCGCCATGTTCGACGAGGCCAAGGCCGACACCATGGGTACCTACGGGGCGCAGGGGATTGAACGGGATGTGAACCGTGACGGGAACCCCGAGGGTTCCAGTCGCCTTTTCGCCGTCCTGTGGGACGAATCCACCGATGACGTGTGGGTGGACACGGACCAGGATCTGGACTTCACCGACGAGAAGGCCCTCACAGACTTCCGGGTCCGCCCGGAGTTCGGCGTCTTCGGCACGGATAAGCCCGACACGCCCGTCCGAGAGTCCATCGGGTTCGGTGTTCAGATCGACGGAGACCGGAAGATGGTGGCCCTCAACCTGGGAATCGCCAGCCACGCCTCTCTGGTGGTGGGGGCCAGCGTGGGCAGCCGGGGACCCGAGGGCCGTTTCGACGGCATGGCGCCGGGGGCCCAGCTCATCTCCATCTCGGAAGGGGGATCGGCCTACGGCCAGACCGAGTCCACCATCCGCTCCGTGAAGGAGTTCGGCGCCGACGTAGTCTACTTCGAGCAGAGCTCCCTCATCACCCGGGATTACCTCCTCCGGGACGGTCGCCTGGTGCCCACCGTGATCTTCGACCGCCTGGTGGAGAAGTACCACCCCATCATCCTTTCCCCCACCCACAACTACCCCATCCTCGGGGGCATCGACGACTTCGTCATGGCCCGGGGAGTCATCGGGGTGAACGGCCACGAGGGGAAGGACAACTTCTTCACCAACCACGGCGTCCGGGTGGAGCACGACGACAACCTTCTCATCACCGGGGGATATGGGCCCATGGGGAACGGGGCCCTGAAGCCCGACATCATCTCCCCCTCGAACTACGTCAGCACCGCCCAGGGATGGGTGGAAGGGAGAGCCATCCCCGGTCTGTTCCAGCTTCCTCCCGGCTACACCATCGCCGGGGGCACCTCCACCGCCACACCCACCGCCGCCGGGGCCGTGGCCATGCTCGTCAGCGCCGCGAAGCAGGCGGGGGTCCGCTACGACCCCTACCGGATGAAGTACGCCGTGACCCGGGGCGCCCGCTGGGTGGACCACCTGCCGGCGTACAAGCAGGGGAACGGGGTGCTGAGCGTTGCCGGAGCCTGGGAGATCCTGAAGGCTCTGGATGGGGGCGCGCCGATGGTGGAGATCACCGGCCGGGCCCCGGTTCGACACCCATACAGCCACCTCCTTGCGACGCCCAACGAAGGGGAGGGCTTCTACGAGCGAGACGGCTGGAACGTGGGGGACCGGGGTGAGCGGACCCTGACCCTGACGCGGACCACCGGCCCCGGGGGACCCATGACCTTCGACGTGAGCTGGGCCGGGAATCAGCATGGCACCTTCTCGGCGCCCTCCACCGTGACCCTCCCCCTGAACCAGGCGGTCCGGGTGCCCATCACCATCGCTCCGAAGGAAACCGGAGCCCTGACGGCCCACTTCACCCTCACCCACCCCGACATGCCGGGTTTCGCGTACCGGACACTGGCCACCGTCGTGGTCCCGGAGGTCCTGGATGCTGGCGGTGACTTCACAGTGGAGAGCAAGGCCGAGGTCCCCCGGCCGGGCATCCAGAGCTTCTTCTACCGGGTCCCGCCGGGGGTGACCGCGGTGAAATTCGAGGCCTCCTGGGGGGAGCGGGCGGTGACGATGGCCGTCTCCCGTCCCGACACCCGGGCCCAGCGAGGGGAGCAGGTCTCCACCGGAGGACGCTCTGCGGCACAGGTGGTGGCGGATCCCATGCCGGGCATCTGGGAGGTGCGCCTGACGGACGTCGAGGACACCCGGACCTTCGACTGGGAACAGGCCAAGAAAGACGAGCCCGTCCCCCCCACGGAAGCCACCCTCACCGTCACGGCCCTGGCGGTGGACGTGGACGTCCCCCGCGGCGGCGCCGAGAACGTGGGCGGCCCGAGTGCAGGGCCAGATGAGGTCTGGATCACCAACAGGATGTCGGGTTTCGACGGGGGTGCCGTGAGCACCCCGGTGGCCAGCGCCCGCCGGGAGCGTCTCCGGATCACGGACAAGGAACAGCTGGTCTTCGAGTTGGAGGTGCCGCCTGGCTCCACTGCCCTTCTCGCCCGGACATTCAACGTCTCGGATCCCGGGGCGGACCTGGACGTGTACCTCTTCAACTGCGCCGACGTGGAGGAAGGGTGCCGGGCAGCCCGGGTGGACGGTGACCCCGTCGGGGATGAGACCGCCATAGTGCTGAACCCCGAGGCCGGGGCATGGAAGGTGGTGGTCGACGCCTCCGACGTCCCCTCGGAATCCACGGAGCTCGAATACCTGGATGCGGTCTTCAACCCTACCTTTGGGATGGTGGGCACCTCGGATATTCCCCAGGAGCGGGCCCGAGACGCACGCTGGATGGTCAAGACTCACGTGTGGATCGCTCCGGCAGTCCACGAGGACGGCCGGATGCCGTATGCGGCGCTTCTGATACAGGGACAGACTGGTGGTGGAACGTATATGGTGAACCTCGGGGAGCTTGGCCCCGGGAAGCTCCAGGAAGGGTCGGAGGAAGGCGCAGGGGGACAGGGAATGAGATGACCACGGAATCGACAGCGGCACCTGTCGCCGGGCCGGGCTCCCCCGAGGATTGGCCCGCGGCCATCCACAGGGCTCTCTCCCACGGGGGTGTTCGTCTGGTGTCCTACGTCCCCGACGCGGGACACAAGCGCCTTATCGAGCTTTGCCAGGCCGACAACGCCATGCGAACCGTTCCCCTCACCACCGAGGAGGAAGGGATCGGACTGGCCATGGGGGCCTGGCTGGGAGGGGAGAGGAGCGTCCTGCTCCTCCAGTCCAGCGGTGTGGGCAATCTGGTGAACGTCTTGGGGGGGGCCCGGGAGTGCCGATCCCCCCTGGTGATGATCGCCACCATGAGGGGAGAGTATGGGGAATTCAATCCGTGGCAGGTCCCCATGGGGCGGGCGACGCCAGCAGTCTTGAAGGAGATGGGTGCCGTGGTGGAGCGGGTCGTCGAGCCCTCCGCCGTGGGGCCTGCGGTGGAGGCGGCCCTGCGCCTGGCCTACCGGAGCTACGCCGCGGTGGCCGTCCTCATCGCCCAGAGACTGGTCGGCATCAAGAGCTTCCAGGAGCAGGTGGACCGATGACTGGCCCGACCCTCCGCAGGCGCGAAGTGGTGGCGGCGCTCCTGGAAGAGCGGGGCGACCTCCTGGTGGTGGCGGGCCTGGGGTCGGCGGCATGGGACTGCACCGCCGCCGGAGATCACTTCCTCACCTTCCCCCTCTGGGGAGCCATGGGACAGGCCGCCATGATGGGACTCGGACTGGCCCTGGCCCAACCCCAGAGGAGGGTCCTCGTGGTCACGGGAGACGGCGAGGCCCTCATGGGGCTGGGTGCCCTGGCCACCATCGGAATCCAGGGCCCGGAGAACCTCGCCATCGTCGTACTCGACAATGGACGCTACGGGGAGACAGGGATGCAGGAGAGTCACACGGCCTTCGGAGTGGATCTCGCCGGGATCGCCGGGGCTTGCGGGTTCCCATGGGCGGAGACCGTGACCTCCGCGGATGAGCTCCCCGAACTCCGGCAGGCCGTGTACGCCCACCCGGGGCCGAACTTCGCCGTGGTGAAGGTGATGGTCGAGAAGCCGCCGCTCGTGCTCCCTCCTCGGGACGGGGCTCTCCTGAAGGCCCGCTTCCGCCGGGCCCTTCTGGGTCCCGAGGCGGACACGCAGTAGGCCGTATGCCGCCCTCCCTTCGGAACGGGGGACCATGACCCTCCTCACCTTCTCTTCCGTCGCCATGGAGTTCGGCGCCGACACCCTCTTCCGGGAGGTGAGCTTCACCGTCGCACAGGGGGAGCGCTGGGGCGTGGTGGGAAGGAACGGCACCGGCAAAACCACGCTTCTCCGCCTCATCACCGGGGCCCTTCAGCCGGCTTCGGGGTCCATCACCCGTCGGCCCAATCTGCGGATCGCCCTCCTGGACCAGCATCGGGACTTCGGGAAGGCAGGGACCATCTGGGAGGCGGCGGCTCAGGGGTACAGGGAGCTCATGGCCCTGGAGAGAGAGCTCGCCAGGGAGTCGGAGAGGCTGGGGGAGCTGGGCAACTCCGTGACCTCGGCGGATCTGAAGCGCTTCGACGACGCCCAGGAGCGGTTTCTTCACCAGGGCGGATACGGCTTCCACGCCCGGGTGGACGCCGTCCTCCAGGGACTGGGGTTCGATGCACAGGAGGCGCGGGAACGGCCCCTGGCCGGGCTGAGTGGGGGGGAACGGGGGCGCGTGGGCCTCGCGGCCCAACTCGCGGCTCCCGCCGACCTCCTCCTCCTGGACGAGCCCACCAACCACCTGGATCTGGAAACCATCGAGTGGCTGCAGCGGCACCTCACGGAGCCGGGCCGCACGGTGATCGTCATCAGCCACGACCGGGCGTTCCTGGACGAGATGGCTGATCACATCCTCCATTTCGGTCACGGCTCCGCCAGCGCCTACACGGGCGGATACTCCTCCTTCGTCATCCAAAGGGACGAAGCCCTCCTGGCACAGGAGAGGAGAGCGGCGGAACAGAAGAAAGAGATCGCCAGGCAGGAGGATTTCATTCGAAGAAACATCGCCGGACAGAAGACGGGGCAGGCTCAGAGCCGCCGGAAGCTCCTGGCTCGCCTCCCTCGCCTCTCCCCACCCCCGGCGGAAGAGGATCCCATGGCCGTCCGGTTCGAGCTCTCTGCCCGAGGAGGAGACCAGGTTCTGGTGTTGGACGGGCTGGGGGTGGGAATCGGCGGCCGGATCCTCCTGACGGGCTTCTCGGTGGTGGCCAAGAGGGGAGACGTCATCGCCGTTGTGGGACCCAACGGATCCGGGAAGTCCACCCTCCTGGCCACCCTCCTGGGGGAACGGGCCCCCACCCGGGGAACGGTGCGCCTGGGAGCCGGAATCACACCGGCCTGGTTCCGGCAAGACCACGCCCATCTTCCAAAGGAGAAGAGCCTCTACGACTGCGTTGCCGACGCCCGTCCCACCTGGAGCCGTGGCCAGATCCAGGAACACCTGGGGAAATTCGGGTTCTCGGGGGACGAGGTGAAGCGGATCACCGACACCCTATCCGGTGGAGAGAGGGCTCGGGTGGCCCTGGCCCTCATCACCCTCCAGGGGTCCAACCTGCTGGCCCTGGACGAGCCCACGAACCATCTGGACGTGGAATCCATCGAGGCTCTCGAGGACGCTCTGGACGGGTACCCCGGAACCGTGCTCCTGGTGAGCCACGACCGGGCGCTCCTCCGGGAGCTTTCGAACCGTGTCTGGGCCTTCCGGAACGGGAAGCTCCTGGATTATCCCGGACCGTTCGTGGACTGGGAGCGGAAGGTGGCGGAGGAACAAGCCACCCAGGCCGCCGCCGCGCTCGAGGCCCAGCGGGAGGACCGAGAGGCGAAGAGGCTCCGGTCCCGAAAAGCAGCCGACCTGAAACGAAAGGAAGGCGCGCCTCTCCGGGCCGCCAGACGGGAGGTGGAAGGAGCAGAGCATGCGGTCCAGGAGGCCGAGGAGAGGATCGCAGAGATGGAAGCGGCGCTGGCCAGCCCGGAGCTGTACCGGGGATCACCGGAGGAAAGCGCCCGGGAGGCCGCGCGACTCGGGGCCGCCCTCAAGGACGCCCGTAGGGTCCTGAACGAGGCCATGGACCGGTGGACCCGGGCCATGGCGAGGCTGGATGAGATGTCCCAGGATAATGGGGGGTAACGGCTACGCCTCCGTCCCGTCTTGCCACCGGGAGCTCGTTCCCCCACCGTTGGGCCGATCCGAGTTCACTGACACCTGAATGGAATCGCCCCCACCCCCTCGAACGGCCCTCGCATGCTTCGGAGCTTCAGTCTTCCCCACCCCACCCTCGTCGCCGCTCTCCTCCTGGCCCCCACCGCCCTCCACGCCCAGGGCGCCTCCCAGGCACCGGCTGGTGCCCACGATCTCCGGGAGCTTCCCCGGCCCACGCTCCACGCGGTGCCGACCCCCGAACCGATCCGCCTGGACGGAGAGCTGGATGACGCGGTCTGGAGCCACAATCCTCCCGCCGGTGACTTCGTGCAGGCCGAGCCCCACGAGGGAGACCCGGCCTCGGAGGACACCGAGGTCTGGGTGGCGTACGACGACGACAACCTCTATGTGGCGGCCCACCTCCGTGACTCCGATCCCACCGGGCCCGTGGTGAACGACATCCGAAAGGACTTCGACGACCAGACCCAGGACGTGTTCAGCGTCATCCTGGATACCTTCGCCGACCACAGGAACGGCTATGTCTTCATGACGAACCCCGAGGGGGCACGGGGGGACCGCCAGGTGGCCAACGAGGGTCGGGAGATCAACACCAGCTGGGACGCCATCTGGTCGGTGGAGACCCAGCGGACGGAAGACGGGTGGACGTTGGAGATGGCCATTCCCTTCCGGACCCTCCGGTTCGATGCGCAGGGGGACGGGCATTGGGGGCTGAACTTCGCACGCACCATCCGGCGGAAGAACGAGACGGACTACTGGGCCCCCGTTCCCCGGGCCTACAATCTCATGCGCCTCTCCCTGGCCGGGGACCTCCAGGGTCTTCCCACCCAGGCCACTGGCCGGGACCTCCGTGTGAAGCCCTTCGGCCTGGCAGGTACCGTCCGGGAAACCGGGGGCGACGCGTTCGAACGGAAGCTGGAGGTTGGGCTGGACGTCAAGTACGGGCTGACTCGGGGGCTCACCCTGGACCTGACCGCCAATCCTGACTTCGCCCAGGTGGAAGCCGACGAGCAGAAGGTGAATCTCACCCAGTTCTCTCTCTTCTTCGAGGAGAAGCGGGAGTTCTTCCTGGAGAACTCGGGTGTCTTCTACGTAGGGGACGCGGCCCGGAACAACCGCGTGCGCCTCACCCCCACCCCGGACGAGGACCTCCTCCTCTTCTTCAGCCGCCGCATCGGCCTGGACGACCGGGGGCAGGCCGTTCCCATTCGGGGAGGCGTGCGACTGACGGGACAGGTGGCTGGGCTGGAGGTGGGGGGAATCGCCATGCGCACCGGCGACCTGGACCAGTCCCCCGGAAGCGACTACGCAGTCCTCCGCCTCAGGCGGAACGTCCTGTCGGCTTCGGACGTGGGAGCCATCTTCATGATGCGCCGGGGCGTGGACCTGACGGACGACTACAACCGGGTGTTCGGCATCGACGCCAACATCCGTTTCCCCGGGGAGGTGGACTGGAGCAGCTACCTCATCCGTACGGAGGCTCCGGAGATCAGCTCGGGGAACTATGCGTTCCGAACCTCCCTGAACCGGGAGGGGAACTTCCTCCACACGAAGGTCGGCGTCATGCAGCTGGGTGACGGGTTCCGGGACGACCTGGGGTACTACCGGAGGATCGGCGTACGGAAGTGGCTGACGGACGCCGGCCTCCGGCCAAGGCCCCAGTGGTGGCGGGACCTGGGGGGTCGGGAGATCCATCCCCACATCACCTGGAACTACTTCGAGGACCTGGATGGCCGGATGGTGGCCAAGAAGCTCCACAGCGGGCTCAGCTTCTTCATGGAGAGCGGCGCCTGGGTGGAAGCGTCGGCCAATCCGGTGTTCGAGCGGATCGAAGAGCCCTTCACCATCGACCGCCGCGTGGATCCGGTGCCCCCTGGGGGCTACCACTGGAATGAATGGATGATCCGGGGGAGCAGCGACCAGAGTCGACGGGTCTCCCTCTCCGTCACAGGCATCGTGGGCGGGCTGTGGAGTGGAACCCAGAGGACCATCCAGGCCACCCTCACCGGAAAGCCCTCCTACCGGCTGGAGGCTTCTCTGGGGGTGCAGCGTACGACGGCGGAGCTTGACCTTCCCGAGGTGGAGTTCGTCAAGACCTTCTGGACCGGGAAGGGAAGCTACTCCTTTACCCGGAACATGTTCGTGGATGCCCTGGTCCAGTACGACCCCGCCACGGAACAGTTCAATTCCAACGTCCGGTTCAACTTCATCCACCACCCCCTCTCGGACCTCTACGTCGTCTGGAACGAGCAGCGGTTCTTCACCGGAGAAGAACTGGCCCCGGGGAGGAGCCTCACGGTGAAGGTGACCCAGATGGTGGCGTTTTGACCGATGGTAGAAGGGCCAGGAGAGCCCGCACGACCCGGTGTAGAGGGAGGGAACCACTGAGATGTCGTTGAAAACCGCCACCCGGGGAGCGATCCCCCCCTTCATCGTCATGGACGTTCTGAGGGTCGCCAACGAGCGGAATGCGGCGGGAGGAGCGGTCTTCCATCTGGAAGTCGGCCAGCCTGGCACCGGTGCCCCGGCGCCGGTCGTGGAAGCCGTGCGGAAGGCGGTGGGTACGGGCCGCCTCGGGTATACGGACGCCATGGGCATTCCCCCGCTGCGTCGTCGCATCGCCCGGCGCTACGCGGAGCGTTACGGGGTGGAGGTGGCCCCCACTCGGGTGGCCGTCACCACCGGCTCCTCCGGGGCTTTTCTCCTGGCTTTCCTGGCGGCATTCGACGCCGGAGACCGGGTGGGAGTGCCCACCCCGGGGTATCCGGCGTATCGGAACATCCTCCGGGCCCTCGGCGTGGAGGTGGTGGAGGTCCGGACCCATCTGGAGGAGGGCTTCCGCCTGACCCCCGAGCTCCTGGAGGCGGTGGATGGCCCCCTGGACGGACTGATCCTGGCCAGTCCCGCCAACCCCACCGGAACGGTGCTGAGCCGAGACGAGCTGAGCGGCATCGTCCGGGCCTGCGCCGACGGGGGAATCCGCCTGGTTTCCGACGAGATCTACCACGACATCACCTACGGGTCGCCGGCTCCTTCGGCCCTGGAGCTCACCTCCGACGCCATCGTCATCAACAGCTTCTCCAAGTACTACTCCATGACGGGGTGGCGTCTGGGATGGATGGTCCTCCCGGAGGAGTTGGTCCGACCGGTGGAGTGCCTGGCCCAGAACCTCTTCATCTCTCCCCCCACCCTATCCCAGGTGGCTGCGGTCCACGCTTTCGAAGCCTCGGAGGAGCTGGACGGCCACGTCGCCCGCTATGCTCGGAACCGCGCACGCATACTTGAAGCCCTTCCGCAGATGGGGATCGAGAGATGGGGCCCCTCCGACGGGGCCTTCTACCTCTACGCGGACATCTCCCGGTTCTCCGGGGACAGCGAGAGCTTCTGCCGAAGGATGTTGGAGGAGTCGGGTGTAGCCACGACTCCGGGCACGGACTTCGATCCGGAACAGGGAAACCTGTACCTCCGAATCTCCTTCGCCGGCGCGGAGGAGGATGTCTCCCGGGCCATGGAAGCCATGGGGGGGTGGTTGAAGGGGATCCCCGGCGTCAACTCCCCGGCTGGGTCTCGTCGTCCCGGATCTTAGGGGCGATGGCGAATCCCGTGAATCCGTAGATCCAGGCGAAGACCACCCCCAGATAGCACATGAAGGCGAAGGGGGCATACTGGGTGGTGGGCACCCCCAGGGTCCCGGCCATGTACACGCCGGCGATGCTCCAGGGGACGATGGGGACGATGACCGTCCCGGAGTCCTCCACCGTTCGGGAGAGATTCTTGGCGGCCAGCCCCATCTTCTTGAAAGCCGGTGCGAACAGCTCACCGGGGATGAGAAGAGTGAGGAAGGAGCTCCCCGTCATCACCGCCACGGCGATGCTGGAGAGGGAGGTGGCGGCGATGAGTCTCCCCGTGTTGTTGGCGAAGCGGGTCATGGCCTGGAGGAGGACGTCCAGCATGCCGGCCTTCTGGGTGATCCCGGCGAAGGCGAAGGCACAGAGGGCGATGAGGGTCACGTCCATCATGTTGAGCATCCCTCCCTTGGTGAGGAGGGTGTCCACCAATGGGAGCCCCGTGTTCGACGTGAACCCGTGAACCATGGCGTCCACCGCGTCGGCCACCGCCACGTCCTGGTAGGCGATGGCCAGGATCATGGCCACCACCGAGGAGACCAGCATCCCGGGAATCGTGGGCTTCTTCGATATCGCGGCGTAGAGGGTGATGACAGGGGGAAGGAGGAGCACCAGGCTGAATTTGAACGTGGCCGGGATGGTCTCCATGATCTGGGTCATCTGCTCCGACTCCAGAGAGCCGGAGGCACCCCTCCCCAGAAAGAAGTAGATGCCAAGCCCGACGAGCCACGCCGGGGTCGTGGTCCAGAGCATGTGCTTGATGTGGTCGAAGAGGTTACTCCCGGCAGCGATTGGGGCGAGGTTGGTGGTGTCGCTGAACGGGGAGAGCTTGTCTCCGAAGTAGGCTCCGGCCACGATGGCCCCGGCAGCGTAGGAGAGGGGAATCCCCAGCCCCTGCGCGATTCCGATGAAGGCGACACCCACCGTTCCCGCCGTCCCGTAGGACGTCCCCGTCACCACAGAGATGATGCTGCACACCACGCAGGCGGTCACCAGGTAGAAGGACGGGGAGATGATCTTCAGGCCGTAGAAGATCATCATGGGAATGGCCCCGCACGACATCCACGTTCCGATGAGCATCCCCACCACGATGACCACCATCATGGCCGGCATTCCCTTGGAGATGCTGTGGACGATCCCCTCCTCCATCTCCTTGTAGGTGTAGCCCAGGCGCAGGGCCAGGATTCCCGACACCGCCGCCGCGGCGATGAGGAGGAACTCGATGCGGAAGTGGAAGATCCCGTACCCCACCCCCAGGAAGAGGGCGATGGAGAGGATGGGGATGAGGGATTGAAAGAGGGTCGGGGTTCTGTGGGAATCGTCCATCAGTCTGGGAGCTCCTGGGGTTCGCCTGTAACCTCGTGCTCGAAACCAGACACAATGGACGGTGGTGATCCCGATCCATCAAGGGGGTGGAGGTCATTCCTCCCGCTGCCCTATCCCGTCAGCTTCTTGTACCGGATCCGGTGGGGCTCCACCGCGTCATCCCCCAGCCGGCGCCTCTTGTCCTCCTCGTACTCCTGGAAGTTGCCGGGGAAGAAGAAGACCTGGCTCTCCCCCTCGAAGGCCAGGATGTGGGTGGCCACCCGGTCCAGAAACCAGCGGTCGTGGCTGATGACCAGGACGCACCCGGCGAACTGGAGGATGGCGTCCTCCAGGGCCCTCAGTGTGTCCACGTCCAGGTCGTTGGTGGGCTCGTCCAGGAGGAGGACGTTCCCTCCCTCCTTCAGGAGCTTGGCAAGGTGCAGGCGGTTTCGCTCCCCTCCGCTCAGGACCCCCACCGGCTTCTGCTGATCCGCTCCCCTGAAGTTGAACCATGACAGATAGGCTCGGCTGTTCACCTCGGCACGGCCGAAGTAGAGGAGATCCGCTCCCCCCGTCACCTCTTCGAACACCGTTTTCTTCGCGTCCAGCTCCGCCCTGGACTGATCCACGTAGGCCAGCTTCACCGTCTCTCCCACCTTCAGGCTGCCGCCGTCGGGATGCTCCTGGTCCGTGATCATGCGGAAGAGCGTAGTCTTCCCCGCCCCATTCGCCCCGATGATCCCCACGATGGCTCCCGGCGGCACGTCGAACGCCAGCGCCTCCATGAGAAGCCGCTCCCCGTACCCCTTCCTCACCTCGTCCGCGTGGATGACGACGCCTCCTAGGCGGGGCCCCTTGGGAATCAGGATCTCCGCCGTTCGGACCTGCTCCCGCTCGTCGGCGTTCAGGAGGTCCTCGTAGGCGTTCACCCGGGCCTTCCCCTTGGCGTGCCGGGCCCTGGGGGCCATCCGGACCCACTCCAGCTCCCGGTCCAGGGTCCGCTGTCGGGCGCTCTCCTGCTTCTCCTCCACCCGGAGCCGTTCCCGTTTCTGCTCCAACCAGGAGGAGTAGTTCCCCTTCCAGGGGATCCCGTGCCCCCGATCCAGCTCCAGGATCCACTCTGCCACATTGTCCAGGAAGTACCGGTCGTGGGTGATGGCCACCACGGTCCCGGGATACCCGGCCAGGTGACGCTCCAGCCAGGCCACCGACTCGGCGTCCAGGTGGTTCGTGGGCTCGTCCAGGAGGAGCATGTCCGGGGCCTCCAGCAGGATCCGGCAGAGGGCCACCCGGCGACGCTCACCACCCGAGAGCGTGGTCACGTCGGCGTCGCCCGGCGGGAGCCGGAGGGCGTCCATGGCGATCTCCAGCTTCCGGTCCAGGTCCCAGGCGTCGGCGGCCTCGATGCGGTCCTGGAGCTTCGCCTGCTCCTCCACGAGGGCGTTCATCTCCTCGTCGGTACTGACCTCGGCGAAGGCCATGCTCACCTCCTCGAAGCGCAGCAGGAGGTCCCGGGTCTCCTTTACCGCCAGCTCCACGTTCCCCTGCACGTCCAGCGCGGGATCCAGCTCCGGCTCCTGAGCCAGGTACGCGATGCGGGTCCCCTTCATGGCCCAGGCCTCCCCAAGGAAGTCGGTATCCAACCCTGCCATGATCTTCAGCAGCGAGCTCTTCCCGGAGCCGTTGGGCCCCACCACCCCAATCTTGGCTCCGGGGAAGAAGGAGAGGCTGATGTCCTTGAGGATCTCCCGCTTCGGCGGGACGATCTTCGAGAGGCGGTACATGTGGTAGATGAACTTCTGCTCGGACATGGATGCGTCGCGGGTAGAGCGTGGGAGTGTCGGGTGGCGCCGCCGGCGGCGGCCCGGTCCGAACGCCAAATTGAACGGTGCCCGGCTGCTCGGGGGAGGAATCTAATGGAAGGAGCAGGAGAAGGCCCAGCGGCCCAACCTGCCAGACGTCCCCCCCCGGCGACTCTCGCCGGGGGGGGACGTCGGAGCTCCCGACAGCGTCCTACCAGAGCGGGAGGATGTGGACGGTTCCGTCCCCGTACCTGGAGGCCAACCCGTCGATGGTTCGACCGCCGAACAGGGCCGCCATCTCGT
>JASFRP010000009.1:0-15126 GCA_050114895.1 Gemmatimonadota bacterium | reverse complement strand
CGTACAGGAGCAATAAAAAGGGCGGCTCGCCGAAGAGTTCCGGCGAGCCGCTTCCATGCAGGGGGAGATCCGCCCTCCTACCCAGCCACCTCTGAGGTAGCAGCCGGGGCCTTCCTGATTCGACCGGACTTGATACAGTTGGCGCACACCTTCACGCGACGGTTTTCACCGTCCTCACCCACGATCTTCACCGTCTGGAGGTTCGGCAGCCAGCGCCGCCGAGTCTTGTTATGGGCGTGGCTCACGTTGTTCCCGGTGGCGGGACCCTTGCCACAGACATGACACACTCTGGCCATCGTTGTATTCCCTCAGGTTTCCTTCGTTCGTCGTTTCTCAGGTGACGTTCCCGTCACGACAAGACCCACCCGCCCCTCCATCACGTCTCGGATTCTGGATGCGAGTCCAGGGGGAAGCCTGGTCTCTGGTGGGGGGCCGGGTCAGTTACCCTCCCCCGAGCCTCCACCGGTCGTCATGCTCTCCACGGCCCGGGCTTCCAGGAAGCTGGTGGCGAACTCCGCCACGATGCGGTCTCCCTGGCTCGTGAACACGCCCAGGGAATCCCACGACGTGAGGACCGAATCGGACATGAGGAAGACGGTCCCGGTGATGTTGACCACCGACTGCACCAGAACCTGCGTACCGGCCTCCACCACCGCGGGGCCCATCTTCACCAGGTAGGGCCGATCATCGGGACCGATCCAAAAGGCCTGGGTCCCCAGGCGGCTGGCGACACGAGCCCCGGTCACCTCCACCACGGCGTCGATCTGCCCCTCGGGATTGGCCAGGAAGTCATTGACGCTCAGAATGGCTGACGCTCCGGACCCCTCATCGGTTGGTTCCTCAACGATCGCCACTTCTGTCGGCTGTGCGGTGATGCTGAGCCAATAGAGGAAGCCTCCCACGATAATGAAAGACACGAACATCAGGGGGAGGGAGAGTTTGTCTGCAAACCCTCTGCGGGATCCCAAGGTGGCCATGACCGGTGTCCCTTTCGTTATTTAGGAGCTCTTTTCAACCAGTTCGATGAGAGCCATCTCAGCCGCATCGCCCCGCCGGTTTCCCAGCTTCAAGATCCGAGTGTACCCACCCGGACGCTCAGCGAAACGAGGACCAAGGTCACCGAAGAGCTTCCCCAGGACCTCCCGGTCCGAGATCTTCTGCGCAGCCAGTCTGCGGGCATGCAAATCGCCCCGCTTCGCTAGCGTGATCAATCGCTCTGCGAAGGGGCGAAGCTCTTTGGCCTTGGCCGTGGTCGTTTCGATCCGCTCGTGGCGGAAGAGCGACGTAGCCATGTTCCGAAGCGTCGCCTTCCTGTGGGCGGCGGTTCGGTTCAGCTTCCGGCCCTTTTTCCGATGTCGCATCGGTCGCGTCCTAACCTAGGGCTTGGGGTTCCTTCTGCCTAGAGTAGCTCGAAAGTTAATTACTCGTCGCTACTCTCTGCGGCCTCGACAACCTCTTCGTCCACGAAGAAGAGCTGGCCGTCGTCTCCTTCCTCCAGCTTCATCCCGAAGCGGAGGCCGTGCTCCTCCAGGAAATCCGAGATCTCCTTGAGGGATTTCTTACCGAAGTTCTCGATGGCCAACATCTCCTCCTCCGTCCGCTGCACCAGATCTCCCAGCGTCTGGATATCCTCCTTCTGCAGCGAGTTCCGGGACCGAACGGAGAGCTCGGCCAAGTCTTCGATGGGTCGGTTGAAGAGGTCCTGGAGGCGCTCCGGCACAGGAACGGCTCCTGGAGGCGCCACCTGAGGAATGCCACCCTCCCCGAAGTAGAGCATGTACTCCAGATGTTTTCTCACCAACTCCGCGGCGTAGCGGATCGCGGCCTCCGGATCCACGGAGCCATCCGTCTCCACGTGGAGCGTCAGACGGTCAAAGTCCGTCCGCTGCCCGACCCGTGTTTCCTCCACCGTGAAGTTGGCCCGACGAACAGGATTGTAGATGGCGTCCACGCGGACCAGATCCACGGGAGCCCCCCGGGGCAGCTCATGCTGATCCGCCAGGACGAACCCACGACCCTTGTTCACGTGAAGCTCCAGTCGGAGCTCCCGGTCCTCTTCCAGCGTGAGGATGTGGTGCTCCGGATCCAGGACCTCCACCGACGCGGGAGCCGCGATCATGGAGGCGGTGACTGGACCGGCATTCTTCGCCTGGATCTCCAGCGTCGCCTCGTCGACGTCATCGTCCAGGCGGACCACCAGGGACTTCAGGTTCTGGATGACCTGGTGGACGTCCTCCACCACGCCCTGAATGGTCTGGTGTTCGTGCACCACACCGTCGATTCGAAATGCCCAGACGGCGGCTCCTCGAAGGGACGAGAGGAGGACCCGTCGAACGGGGTTTCCCAGGGTGTACCCAAAACCCCGTTCCAGGGGCTCAATGATAAACTGGCCGGACCTTCCGTCTTCGGAAGTGTCCGCAATCTCCACGCGCTCGGGAAGCACCAGTCCGGTAAGATCTAACTCCACCGTTTCCTCCGTGCCTTTTGAGGCAACAGGTCTCGAATGTCCGCCTGGGGCGGAGATGCCGGGCCCGAACCCAACGGACCCGGCTCCCTCCTCATTACTTGGAATAGAGCTCCACGATGAGCTGCTCCTGGACCGCCATGGGGATCTCCTGCCGAGTGGGCTTTCTCACCACTCGACCCACGCGGTTCTTCTCGTCCAGGGCCAACCACTCCAGGAGGTCCGGGCGGGTCCTCGACTCCAGGCTCTCCTCGATGGAAACCATCCGACGGGACTTGGCCCTAACCGCGACCTCATCACCAGGGGACACCTGGTAGCTGGGAATGTCCACGACCCTGCCATTCACCTCCACGTGACGGTGGCGAACGAGCTGCCGCGCGGAGGCCCGACTGGGCGCGAAACCCATCCGGAAGACGATGTTGTCCAGGCGGGATTCCAGGGAGATGATGAGGTTCTCACCCGTGATCCCGGACTGGACGGCAGCCTTCTCGAAGAGATTCCTGAACTGCTTCTCTCCCAGGCCGTACATCCTCTTCACCTTCTGTTTCTCTCGGAGCTGCACCGCATAGTCCGACTGCTTCCGTCGCCGGGCCTGGGCAGGGCCGTGATGCCCCGGGGGGTAGGCCCTCCGCTCCACCGGGCACTTCTCGGTGTAGCACTTGATGCCCTTCAGGAAGAGCTTCTGTCCCTCCCTGCGACAAAGCTTGCAGACTGGTCCGTTGTAGCGTGCCATCCCTTCGCTCGTTCCTCTCTAAGCCCTGGCGATTTCCGTTTCCGTCGAGTGTCCTGGCTTCCGGCCTTAGACCCGCCGCTTCTTGGGGGGGCGACATCCGTTGTGCGGGAGGGGCGTTACGTCATGGATCGATTTGATGTGGAGCCCGGCTGCAGCCAGAGCCTGAATCGCCGACTCCCGGCCGGAGCCGGGGCCCTGAACTCGAACAGAGACCCGCCGAACTCCCATGGCCACGGCTTCCCGCCCGCACTGCTCCGCCGCCACCGTGGCGGCGAAGGGTGTGGACTTCTTGGAGCCCTTGAAGCCTGCCTTTCCGGCACTGGCCCAGGCCACTACGTTGCCCGCCGTATCCGCAATGGTGATGAGGGTATTGTTGAAGGTCGCCTTGATGTGAGCGATCCCTTCCGCCTCAACCACCTTCTTGGTGCGCTTCGTTCGTGCCTGCTTCGGCTTTGCCACGCGTCGCCTTCCTTCGTCCGCTCGTTCCAGTCTTTCGAAAACGGAAAACGAGGACGGGAGTCGGCAGCCCGGTTCGGCTCCAGCCCCGCCCCCGATATCTCTCTACTTCTTCGGAGCCTTCTTCTTTCCGGCAATGGGCCGGCGAGACCCCTTGTGTGTTCGGGCGTTCGTGTGAGTACGCTGACCCCGGACGGGAAGGCCTCGGCGGTGCCGGAGGCCCCGGTAGCATCCGATATCCATGAGGCGCTTGATGTTCATGGATACCTCCGTCCGGAGGGCACCCTCCACCTTGTAGCTCCCCTCGATCTCCCTCCGGAGGAGATTGATCTCGTCATCCGCCAGATCCTGGGTGCGACGGTCGGGATCGACCCCGCAGGACTCCAGAATCTTCCCGGCCCTGGTCTGCCCAATCCCATAGATATAGGTCAGGGCGACCTCGATCCGCTTTCCCCGAGGAAGGTCAACACCCGCAATACGTGCCATCAGATCGTCTCAGCAGTGTTCAATCCCAGAATACGGCTCGGTCCACGAGGCGGCCCAGGCTCTACCCCTGGCGCTGCTTGTGTCGAGGATTCCGCTTACAAATGACCCGCACCACCCCTCGGCGACGAATCACCTTGCAGTGCTCGCAGATCGGCTTAACGCTAGCTCGTACCTTCATGGGAACTTCCCCGGTCCGTTGATTACAGAGCTTTGAAGTATAACCCAAACGTTACTGTGTCTCAAGGCATTCCCGACACCTCCGGCACCGGTGCCGGAAGCACGTCGTAGTCGCCCGCAACCACCCCCGTCAGCACCTGCGGCCCCGCCTCCGTGATGGCGATCGTGTGCTCGAAATGGGCCGAGGCCGTATGATCGGCGGTCACCACCGTCCAGCGGTCCTCCAGAGTCCGGATCTGGTCCGTCCCCAGGCTGAGCATGGGCTCGACGGCCAGCACCATCCCCTCCATCAGCGGAGGCCCGTGGCCCGGTCGGCCGACGTTGGGAACCTGTGGTTCCTCGTGAACCTCCCGCCCCAGGCCGTGACCCACCAGGTCCCGGATGATCCCGAAACCCGTTCCGTCCACCCGGCGCATGACGGCCGCTCCGATGTCCCCCACGTGGTTCCCCACTCTGGCAGCCTCCAGCGCCCGGTAGAGGGACTCCTCGGTCACCTGGAGGAGCCGTTGCCGCTCAGCATCGATCTCCCCTACCGGGAAGGTCCAGGCTGAGTCTGAGCACCATCCTCCCAGGCGCACTCCCACGTCGATGGAGAGGATGTCCCCCTCCCGAAGCCGTCTCTTGCGGCTGGGTAGTCCGTGCACGACCTCTTCATTGACGGAAGTGCACACGCTCCCCGGGAAGCCATACAATCCCTTGAACGCCGGCACGGCTCCCTCGTGGGACCGGATGAAGGTGTCGGAGAAGCGATCCAGCTCTCCCGTGGAAACACCGGGGACCACCCGGGGGCCGATCTCAGCGAAGAGATCGGCGATGATCCTCCCACCACGGGCAATGATCTCGATCTCCTTCCGGGATTTCAGCTGGATCACCGGGTCACCGTCCTCCCCCTGACCGGTTGCGGCCCTAGAGGGCCGCGCGGATCCCCTGCTGAATCTCGTCCACTCCGCCCTCGCCGGGGATCCTGGCCATGACCCCCTCTCGCCCGTCGTAAAACCGGATGAGGGGCTCGGTCTGTGCCTTGTAGACGTCGAGACGGTTCTGAACCGTCTCCGGATTGTCATCGGGACGATGCACCAAATCCGCCCCACACTTGTCGCAGACGCCTTCCCGTTGGGGTGGATTCGCGTACACGTTGAAGACGGACCCGCACTCGGGACAACTCCGGCGTCCGGCAATCCTCTTCACGAGGACCTCGTCATCGGCCTCCAGGACCACCACGCGGTCCACTCTCCGTCCCAGCTCCTGGAGGGCCAGGTCCAGGGACTCCGCCTGGGGCACGGTTCTGGGGAACCCGTCGAAGACGACCCCCTGGCTCGGCGGCATGGCCTCGAGCGTGTCCTTGACCATGGCCACGATGAGCTCGTCGGGGACGAGCTCCCCGGCGTCCATGTACTTCTGCGCCTCCTTGCCCAGTGGGGTGCCCTCCCGTCGATTCGCTCGGAGGATGTCCCCCGTCGCCACGTGCTTCCAGGCCTTCCCTTCAGCGAGAAGGACCCCCTGGGTGCCTTTTCCCACCCCCGGGGGGCCCAGAAGAATCACGTTCATTCCCCGCTCCAATCAGTCGGCCGGTGCGGCCGTTCGCGTGGACAGTTCGCCGTCCCGGTCGCCCTCCGGGAGGAGGAACCTCCTGGGAGAGAGGTCGGCACGGCCCATTACATGTAACGTCCTCTCCCCCTCATCTTGACCCTGCCCTTCTTCATGAATCCGTCGTAATGACGGAGCATGAGGTGTTGCTGAGCCTGCTGCACCGTGTCCAGTGCCACACCCACGACGATGAGGAGACCGGTCCCCCCGAAGAAGAAGGTCTGAATGTTGAAGATGTCGAAGATCCAGTAGGGCATCAACGCGATGAGGGCCAGGTAGATGGAGCCCGGCAAGGTCACCCGAGTGAGCACCCGATCGATGTACTCTGCGGTCCGAGCGCCGGGCTTCACGCCGGGAATGAACCCGCCCTGCTTCTTCAGATTCTCTGCCAGGTCCACCGGGTTGAAGATGATGGCCGTGTAGAAGTAGGTGAAGAAGACGATCAGGAGCCCGTAGGTGATGTAATAGAGCGGTGTCCGGATTTGGAAGAGATCCGCGATGGTCCGCAGGATACCGACGCTGGAGAAAGCCGCCAAGGTCCCCGGGACCACGATGAAGGCCTGAGCAAAGATGATGGGCATCACTCCGGCGGAGTTGATCCGCAGGGGGATGAAGCTCTTCTGGCCCTCCTGGATCCGTCCCCGACCCACCACCTTCCTGGGTATCTGGACCGGGACCTTCCTGGCCCCCATGGTCATCGCGACGACACCGGCGGTGACGCCCACCAGGACGGCCAGGAGCGCCACCAGGGCGATGGCCCCGATCTCGCCCAACATCAGCGCTTCCCAGGTCCGGGCGGTGGCTGCGGGGAATCCCTCCACGATTCCGAAGAAGATCAGGAGGCTCATACCGTTCCCGATCCCCCGCTCGGTGATCTGCTCCCCGAGCCACATGACAAACACCGCACCAACGGTGAGAGCGATGACGGTGGTGAAGGTGAAGAGGAACCCTGGGGTCCTGACGGCACCGGGCAGACTCCCGAGGAAGACCGAATAGCCGTAGGCCTGAATCGCGCTGAGGCCCACCGTAACGTACCGGGTCCACTGCGTGATCTTCTTCCGGCCTTCTTCTCCCTCCTTCTGAAGCTTCTCTATGGTGGGGAATACGGCTGCGAGAAGCTGGAACATGATGGAGGCGGAGATGTACGGCATGATCCCCAGGGCAAAGATGGTCGCCCTGGACAGCCCCCCGCCCACAAACATGTCATAGATGCCAAGGAAGGTGTCCTGAAGCTGCCCGAACTGCTGCCTGAGGGCCCCGACATCCAGGCCGGGCACGGTGATGTGCGAGCCGACCCGGTAGATCAGGAGCATGAGCAGGGTGAAAAGGATCTTTTCCTTGAGCTCCGGTACCCGAAACAGATTCGGAATGGGATTGGCCATGGTCGCCCCGATCAGGCCTTTTCTTCCTCAGCCTCCGACGCCTCTTCCCCATCCGGGGCCGACGCCTCTTCGGTCTCCTCCGCCCTGGCGGCGGACTTCCTCCGGGTCTTGGCCACGGGGGCATCTCCCGCGGCCGCCTGCGAATCATCGCTCCCGGTCAGAACCGTCACGGTCCCCCCGGCGCTCTCGATCTTGTCCCGGGCAGTACCGCTGAACCGGTGGGCCGACACCTGATAACTGCCATCGACCTCGCCCATCCCCAGGACCTTGACCGGCTGGCCGAGGGTGCGGATCAAGCCGTGCTCCCGGAGGACCTCCGGTGTAACCTCCCCGGCCTCGATGCGGGAAAGGTCCCGGACGTTGACGACCTGGTACACGACCCGATTGAGGTTCGTGAAGCCCCGTTTGGGGATGCGGCGCTGAAGGGGCATCTGCCCACCTTCGAACCCGCGGCGCACCTGGCCACCGGAGCGAGCACCCTGCCCCTTGTGCCCCCGGCCTGACGTCTTTCCCTTCCCGGACCCGGGTCCCCGACCCACCTTCTTCCCACCGCGATGGGATCCTGGATTCGGTTTCAAATCATGCAGCTCGGGCATGCGATTCTTCCTCGATCTTCTACTCGTCGACTTCTTCCACCCGCACCAGGTGGGGGATCTTCTCGATCATTCCACGTATCGCGGGCGTGTCGTTGTGGATCACTGTCTGCTGATGCCGTTTGAGCCCCAGCGCCTCCAGCGTCCTCCGATGCTTCTCGGGCCGACCGATTCGGCTTCGGACCTGGGTGATGGAGAGCTTCTTCGGCTCCGCTGCTTTCTTCCTAGCCACGATGCGCCCCTCCCAGGCTCTCCACGGTGACGCCCCGCTCCCGGGCCACCTGCTCTGCCGTCACCATGTTCTGGAGACCGTTCACGGTGGCCCGCACGACGTTGATGGGATTGTTGGTTCCCAGGCTCTTGGTGAGCACGTCCCGCACTCCCGCCGCTTCCAGAACCGCCCGCACCGGGCCGCCCGCGATGACCCCGGTTCCCGGGGCGGCGGGCCGGAGGAGGACTCGTCCAGCCCCCCATTCACCCACGATGTCGTGGGGAAGCGTGCCGTTCACCACGGGAACGTCAAAGGTCTCTCTCTTTGCCCGCTCGAACGCCTTCCGGATCGCCTCGGCGACCTCGTTGGCTTTCGCGAGCCCGATGCCGACCTTGCCGGCCTGGTCCCCCACGGCCACCAGAGCCGTGAAGGAGAAGCGCCGTCCCCCTTTTACGACCTTTGCCACCCGGTTGATGTGGATGACGTTCTCCACCATGTCGCTCTCACGAGGGCGGCTCTGCCTCTTTTCCCGTTCCCTGGCCATCAGAAGTTCAATCCTCCCTCCCGGGCGCCTTCGGCAAAAGCCCGCACCCGGCCGTGATACTTGTAGCCGCCCCGGTCGAATACGACCCTCTCCACCCCGGCTTCTCTCGCCTTCTTGGCCAGGAGCTTGCCGGCTTCCCGGGCAACCTCGACTCTTGGATTCCGGGACTCGGGCTTGAATCCCCGGAGCTCCTGGGCCAGAGTGCTGACACCCACGACAGTACGAAACGAATCGTCGTCCACCACCTGTCCCTCGATGTTCCTGAGGGATCGGTAGACCACCAGGCGCGGACGCTCCGCCGTTCCCTGAATCTTCTTCCGGATCCGACGGTGCCGCTTGGCCCGCTGCACGAGCCGGCTCTTCCTGAGATTACCCATCTTCGCCATGGTCTATGCCCCCGCGGTCTTTCCGGCCTTCCGGCGCACCTGCTCACCCTGATACCGGATCCCCTTGCCCTTGTAGGGTTCGGGGGGCCGGAAACCACGGATCTCGGCAGCCGTCTGACCCACCTTCTGTTTGTCAGCCCCGGACACGACGATGGTCGTCTGGTTGGGGCACTCCAGGGTGATCCCTTCCGGCGCCGGATACTGGATCGGGTGGGAGTATCCCACCTGCACCGTGATCCCGTTGCCGGAGACGTCGGCGCGATATCCCACACCGACGATCTCCAGGGTCCTGGAAAAACCCTCGTTCACTCCCGTGACCATGTTGGCCACCAGGGAGCGGACCAGGCCGTGAAGAGCCTTGTGGCGGGGTTGATCAGAGGGTCGGTGGAACGCCACGATTCCGTCCTCGATCTTCACCTGGATCTCCGGGTGGACCGCCAGGGAGAGGGCTCCCTTGGGTCCCTTGGCCGAGAAGGTCCTGCCCTTGAGGGAGACTTCGACCCCCTTGGGGACCTCCACTGGCATCTTTCCAATCCGCGACATTGCTATTGCTTACGTTTTGGTTACCAGACCAGGGCCATGAGCTCCCCCCCAACGCCCTGCTGCCGAGCACCCCTGTCCGACAGCACACCGTTGGAGGTGGAGAGGATGGCCATCCCCAGGCCATTCCGAACCCGGGGAATCTCATCAACGCCCACATAGTGACGGCGGCCCGGGCGGGACACCCGCTCCAGATGCCGGATGACCGGCTGGCCGTCGTGATACTTCAGGTAAATGCGAAGCAGACCGTGGGCGCCGTCGTCCAGGACCTTGTAGTCAAAGACGAAGGCGTTCTCCTTCAGGAGGCCGGCCACCTCCACCTTCTGCTTCGAGACCGGCATGTCCACCCACCGGTGGCCGGCGACGCCGGCGTTCCGCACGCGGGTGAGCATGTCAGCGATGGGATCCGTCATCATTTTCAGTATCGATCCTTGTTACCAGCTGGACTTCCGCACGCCGGGGATCTCGCCTCGCAGCGACATCTCCCGGAAGCAGA
Source organism: Gemmatimonadota bacterium (assembly GCA_050114895.1). Classification (GTDB taxonomy): domain Bacteria; phylum Gemmatimonadota; class Gemmatimonadetes; order Longimicrobiales; family Gaopeijiaceae; genus JASFRP01. The sequence goes on along the minus strand of JASFRP010000009.1, from coordinate 5,071 downwards.
TCCGGCAAATCCCGAACTTCCGGAGGAATCCCCGGGGGCGACCGCAACGCGAGCAGCGGTGCCGAACCCGGACGCCGAATTTCGGCTTCCGCTTCGACTTCTCGATGAGGGCTTTCTTCGCCATCTAATCCTCGCCTGACCTTTGCCTGGGCTGTCCGTTCCCCTCGGCGGGGCGGATGCCGCTTTCGCTCAGGAACCCGCTCCGATCTGGACGGGCTTCTCTTCACTCCGGAACGGGAAACCCATCTGCCGCAGGAGGGCATAGGCTTCGTCGTCCTTGTTCGTGGAGGTCACCACGGTGATATCCATACCGTGCACCTCCTGGACCCGGTCGTAATTGATCTCCGGGAAGATGATCTGCTCCCTCACCCCCAACGTGTAGTTCCCTCGGCCATCGAAGGACCGGGTGGGGAGTCCGCGGAAGTCACGGACCCGGGGGATCGCCGCACTGATCAGCCGGTCCAGGAACTCGTACATCCGGCTCTTCCGGAGAGTGACACTCACCCCCACCGGCATCCCCTCCCTCAGCGAGAAGTTGGAGATGGATTTTCGAGCTCGGTTCACGACCGGCTTCTGACCAGTGATGATGGAGAGCTCCTCCACCACGCTGTCCAGGAGCTTCTGGTTCTTGGGGGCCTCACCGATCCCCACATTCACCACCACCTTCTCGATCCCGGGAATCCGGTGGGGGTTGTCGAAGCCGAACTGCTCCTGGAGCGTAGGCCTCACGTGGTTCCGGTAATGACCCAGGAGCCTGGGCTCCCTCTTGTCTGCCATGGCCCTGGGTGCCTTGTCGGCCTTGGAAGCCTTCTCGGCTTTGGAGGCCTTCTCTTGTTCTGCCCCGCCCTGGGACTCCTTCTTCTTCGCCATTTCTCGGCAGTTCCTCTTACGGCTTGGGGATCGGATTCCCGCTCTTCACGGCGATCCGTTCCTTGGTTCCATCGGCCTCCACCCTCAACCGCGTCCGGCTGGCGTCCCCGGAATTGGGATCGACAAGCATGACGTTGGAGACGTGGATGGGGGCCTCGAAGGTGATGATTCCGCCCTCGGGATTCTCCTGGGTGGGGCGTTCATGGCGTTTTCGCATGTTCACCCCCTCCACGACCACCTGGTCACGGCCCGGAATGACCCGGAGAACCGTGCCCTCGGCATCCCGGTGGTTTCCGCGGATGACCTTTACTCGATCACCCTTGACGATTCTGTGCTTGGCCCGGCTCAGGGGGGCCTTCTTCATGGCCGGCATCAGAGCACCTCCGGAGCCAGCGAAACGATCCTCATGTACCTCTTCTCCCGGAGCTCACGGCCCACGGGGCCGAAGATGCGGGTCCCCCGGGGTTCTCCCTGGGGATTGATCAGGACGGCGGCGTTATCGTCGAACCGGATATAGGTTCCGTCTTTTCGACGCATTTCCTTGCTGGTCCTCACCACCACGGCTCGGACCACGTCCCCCTTCTTCACTGGGGCGTTGGGGATGGCGTCCTTCACGGTCGCCACGACAACGTCCCCCACCCGGGCATATCGCCGGCGGGATCCACCCAGGACCCGGATCACCAGGGCTTTCTTCGCCCCGGTGTTGTCAGCAATCCTGAGAACCGATTCCTGCTGAATCATCGCTCTGAACTCCGACGCTTCGGTCCGGCGTTACTCGGGCCGCTCGATCAATTCCGCTACCCGCCAGCGCTTCATCTTCGAAAGCGGACGGGTCTCGACAATTCGTACCGTGTCGCCCACGCGATATTGGTTCTCCTCATCGTGGGCGTGGTACTTCTTGGTCTTCGCAACCTGCTTCCCGTAGAGGGGATGAGAGAAGCGGCGCTCCACCCGCACCGTCACGGTCTTGTCAGCCCTGTCGCTGACCACCAGGCCGATCCGGGTCTTGCGGTTGCTCCGGTCCATCTCCTCCGGGGCCGTCTGGTTCTGTGTCTCAGCCATGTCCCACCAACTAGCTCTGCTGGGCGAGCTCACGCTCGCGGAGTATGGTCTTCATCCGGGCGATATCCCGGCGGATCTGGTTGATGAGCTTCGGGTTCTCGAGTTGCATGGTGGCACTGCGGAACCGAAGGCGGAACTGCTCCTCCTTCAACTCTGCAATCCGATCACGGATCTCGTCGTCCGTCAGCTCCCGAATGTCCTGAGGCTTCATGGTTCCGATTCTCCTAGCCCAGCTGGCGTTCCCGCACCACGAAGCGGGTCCTTATGGGGAGTTTCGCAGCGGCCAGCTCCATGGCCCGTGATGCGGTAGCCTCGTCCACGCCCTCGAGCTCGAACATGATCCGCCCGGGTTTGACCACCGCCACCCAACCCTCGGGATTCCCCTTCCCCTTCCCCATTCGCGTCTCGGCGGGCTTCTGCGTGATAGGCTTGTCGGGGAAGATCCGAATCCAGACCTTCCCACCCCTCTTGATGTGACGGGTCATGGCGACACGGGCGGCCTCGATCTGGCGGTTGCTGATCCAGGCGGCTTCCTGGGCCTGCAGGCCGTATTCCCCAAAGGACACGGCATTGCCCCGGGAAGCTTTCCCTCGGATCCGGCCTTTGTGCATCTTCCGGTGTTTGACCCTCTTGGGCGCTAGCATCGTCTATCGGTCCCTGCTCGTTGGTTCGCGTGGCGAGCTCGTCACGCGAGCTCGCCTTCTCAAGCGTTCGAAACGCTACTTGGTGCCGCCGGTGGAATAGGTCCGTCCGCTGCGGTCTTCCACGACTTCTCCCTTGAAGATCCAGCACTTCACACCCACGGTGCCGTAGGTCGTGATGGCCGGGAGGGAGGCGTAGTCGATGTCGGCCCGAAGCGTATGCAGAGGCACCCGTCCCTCGTTGTAGCCCTCCGTCCGAGCGATTTCAGCCCCTCCCAGGCGGCCGGCGCACTGAATCTTGATTCCTTCCGCACCGGTGCGGATGGCGGATTGCACCGCCCGCTTCATGGCCCGGCGGAAGGAGATGCGCTGCCGGATCTGGTGGGCGACGTTCTCCGCCACCAGCCGGGCATCGATCTCCGGGCGTTTGATCTCCTCGACATTCACGCTCACCTCCGACTTCGTGAGGACGGCGAGCTCGTCCCGGAGCTTGTCCACCTCGGCCCCGCGTTTTCCGATGACGACACCGGGGCGAGCCGTGTGGAGGGTCACGACGATCTTCGAGGGCTTCCGCTCGATCTCCACCTTCGAAAGCGCCGCGTGATTGAGGCGCCGATGGAGATATCTCCGTATGGTCTCGTCCTCCTTCAGAAGGCGGGGGAAATCCCGCTCGGCATACCAGCGAGACTTCCAGTCCTTGACGATCCCGAGGCGGAACCCGTGGGGGTGCGTCTTCTGTCCCATCCAGCGTTACTCCTTCGTATCCACGATCACGGTGATGTGGCTGGTCCGCTTCCGGATCGGTGCAGCCCGTCCCTGGGCGGCTGCCCGCCAGCGTCGGAGGGTGGCACCCTCGTCGACGAACGCTTCCTTGACGTGGAGGGTGTCCACGTCCAGGACGTCTCCCTCCTCCTGTGCCCGGTACTGGGCGTTGGCCACGGCGGACCGAAGCGTCTTGCTCACCGGGTCCGCGGCGGCCTTCTTGGAGAACTGGAGAATGGCATAAGCCTCGTTTACTGAACGGCCCCGGATCTGGTCTACCACCAGGCGGACCTTCCTGGGGCTCATGCTGATGCTCTTCGCGATGGCCTTGGCTTCCATGGTCGGCTCTCCCACCCCTACCTGGCCTTGGACCGCTTGTCGGCCAGCTTCCCACCGTGCCCCCGGAAGAGCCGTGTGGGAGCGAACTCGCCGAGCTTGTGGCCCACCATGTTCTCCGTGATGTACACGGGGATGAACTTGTTTCCGTTGTGGACGGCGACGGTGTGCCCCACGAAGTCGGGGGAGATGGTCGACCGACGAGACCAGGTCTTCAGGACCTTCCTCTCATTGCGGGCATTCATCTCTTCGATGCGCCTCAAGAGCGCGTCCTCGATGTAGGGCCCCTTCTTTACGCTACGCGGCATCTCTGCTGACCTCTCTAGAAAGCGGGTGCGACCGACTCCCTCAGCGGGTGGCCTTGCCCCGCTTCCGTCCACGGACGATGTACTTGTTGGACTGCTTCTTCCTCTTTCGGGTCTTCTTCCCCTCCCGCTTCCCCCAGGGGGAGACGGGTGGGCGCCCTCCGGAGGCCTTCCCCTCACCTCCACCCAGGGGGTGGTCCACCGGGTTCATGGCCACGCCTCTGACCTTGGGGCGGTTCCCCCGCCAACGGTTCGCCCCGGCCTTCCCGATAGACTGGAGATTGTGGTCGATGTTGCCCACCTGACCGATGGTGGCGGTGCACTCTCTTCGGACCCTTCGCACCTCGGTGGAGGGGAGGCGAAGAGTCACGTAGTCCCCCTCCTTCGCCACCAGTTGGACCCCCACACCGGCGGAACGGGCCATCTGGGCACCCTTTCCGGGCTTCAGCTCCACGTTGTGGACCATGGTTCCCAGCGGGATCTTCTCCATGGGAAGGCTGTTTCCGAGCCGGATGTCGGCATCGGGCCCCGCCTCGATGGTATCCCCCACCGAGAGCCCCCGGGGGTGAATGATGTATCGCTTCTCCCCGTCGGCGTAGTGGATGAGGGCGATGTTGGCGGACCGATTCGGATCGTACTCGATTCCCGCTACGGTCCCCTTTACCCCCACCTTGTCACGCCTGAAGTCGATGACCCGGTAGCGCCGCTTATGTCCCCCGCCACGACGCCGGGAGGTGATGCGGCCGTGATGGTTCCGTCCACCGGTCCCGGAAAGGGACTCGGTGAGTGATTTCTCCGGGCCTTTCCTGGTGATCTCCGCTCCCGCCGTAACGGATCGGAAGCGGCTCCCCGGGGTCACGGGCTTGAATTTCTTCAAAGGCATCGCTCTATCCTCAGCCGACCTCGTAGAACTCGATATGGTCGCCCTCGGCCAGCTGGACCACGGCCTTCTTGAAGGAAGGCCTGTTGCCGAGGGACCAGTTCTTGTGGATCCGTCCCATGATGGAGCGCTTGGCTTTGCCGGCGTACCGCATGGTCCGGACGTCCAGGACGGTCACGTCCCACGTCTTCTCCACCGCCCGGGCGATCTCGTGT